>NZ_CDHP01000040.1:0-278501 GCF_900002895.1 Ercella succinigenes
ATCCGACTGATGGGAGCAGTTCTGATGGAGCACCATGAAAAATGGTTGACCGGCAAAAAGTATTTCATAATGGATCGCTACTTTGATGAGAGAGAAACAGCAAGAAAAGAAGCGTTAGCAGAACGAGCAGCATACCTGCATGTTGTCACCTGATTCATGCAGATACCGGAAGACAATTTACACCAACTTTTTGGACTTGACTTCCGGTGCATATCTGGTAATTTCAGGGATAATGCTTTTTGTAATGTCAACATTTGTTTGTGCAAGATCCAGACGTGACTGTCCAGGTTTTCTTGGCAGACCAGATGTAAGTACGACTATATCTGATTCAGCAGCATCACTAAAGCTACCAGCATAAATTGTAGCAGGTGGACAAAAAGGAATACCCTGACGTATATCCAACGCCTCGCCCAGTGCTTTCTCTTTATTAACATCAATAATGACAATTTCAGATGCAATTCCATTTACTGCCATTGTATATGCTATTGTCGAACCAACATTACCTGTACCAATAATTGTTACCTTCTTACTCATAATTTGTACCTCCATTATCACTTCACGCAAACGTTTGCAGTAATTTATATTTCTTAATTGTTTCACTAAATACTATAAAGCAGAACACTGTTTAATGGTTATATAAATGAAGCATATCGATATTCTGTTATCGATATGTAGTTATCGATTGTAGAATATCGATATGCTTTTCTGACAATTAGATTTGTGCAATTTGTATATATTGCTAGAAAATTATGCTTTTTTCAAGCTCTTGCTTACCAGTAAAAAGCTCTCCCAAAAATTGTTTGTCCAACTCACTAAAGTTATAATTTTTCTCATAAATCAGAACATCTTTAAACTTTAGATTGATGTCCACACAATGCTTTTGAACAAGATTATATCGCTCAAGCAAATCAGCCGGAACTGGTGAAGCCCACATATAAGAATCGATCTGGTTATTAAGAATCTCAAACTGAGTGAATCGATCATAAACATATATTTTCCTATTTGTAGTTTGTTCTTTTGAACAATCCTTCTGCTTGCTCTGATTAACATAAGGTATATTGTCATCTCCATGAGCAATTTCCAAATATTTATGCAAATCGCAAGAAGTTATTTCTTCTCTATTTGCAAGCGGGCTTCGTGCAGGCACTAATAATACATAGTCATATACCCAGATTGGATCGAAAATAATATTCCTGTCATATAGATAGTCAAGGAAATAATTTTCGTAATTAGCCTGATAACGAATCACACTTATATTACAATCGCCATCTGCAACACAGTCTATTCCTTGTATGGCATTAGTTTCATGAGAACTAATTTCCATTTCTTTGCGCCGATCCAGTTTTCTTGCAAATTCGGTAAAAGCTCGTGCTATGTAGCTGCTTCTGGGAATACATATATTAAATTTTATTTTTTCAGAAGAATCCCCGGTATAAAGCGCTTCCAGTTCATCAACCTGTGCCAATATGCTTCGGGCATATTTGATTAATTTTTCACCTTTTTCCGTAGGAATGACCCCTTTGGAGGTTCTTTTAAAAATTGTAATCCCCAGATTTTCTTCCAATTCTCTTACAGCTTTGCTCAAATTAGGCTGCCCCATAAAAAGGTTATCTGCCGCTTTAGTAATAGAACCAGCTTTTTCTATTTCTATTACATATTTTAAATGAAGGGTGTTCATCGCATTTTACCTCGTTATTTCTTTTAGCTTACGCGACAACAAAGCCAAGGAAGCAGCCATATTTTCGTTTTGCACAAGAATATTATCAGGGGTTGTAAGGTGAACGGGGGCAAAGTTCCATATAGCGAGTATACCCGAATCCAACAAAAGATCACATGTTTGTTGTGCTACAGATACTGGCACAGCAATTATCCCTATATGTATTCTCAAACGTTTACAAAATTCAGGCAACTCTGAAATATTACGGATTGTTTTACCAGATATGTCACTGCCAATTAACTTTTTATCGTTATCAAAAGCCGACACAATATTTAAACCATAGTTTTCAAATCCCTTATAAGAAATCAAAGCTCTTCCCAGAGATCCTGCACCTATAATTACTGCATCCATGAGATTATTATAACCAAGATAGTCTTCCATGTTCTCAATCAGATTCTCTATAACAAAGCCTGTATTCGGCTTGCCTTTGCTGGAACTAATTGCTGCCAGATCTTTACGAACCTGTACTTCATTCAACTTTAATTCCAAAGCAATTGTTTTAGCAGCAATTGCTGACTCTCCAGAATCTCTATATTTTTTCAGAAGCTGTAAATAATAAGGCATTCTTTGCAATGCCTGCACCGAGACAACAACCGATGGTTTTTGATTCCTGTCCATAATTAATCCTTTCGCATATAACAATATATCCTTTATTCTATTCGATATTGCGATATCGATGTCACAATATCGATTGTAGGCAAAATTTGTCATGTTGTCAACTCTATGCCAATCGCTGTGACAAATTTTTTAGACAGGAAAACACCTGGTATTACGCTGTTTTTATCATTTTTATGATGTTATAATTGAATTATGATACATAATCATAGCTAAGTTGATTTTGTATCATATTCGGATTAGCTAATGCTACCTGAATTTTTGTGCTTTTTGATAAGGAGGTGGGAAAATCGCACAAACTCGAAGATAAACAAATATGATCCGTTTTGCTCGCCGGATAATTATTATATATTGCTCCTGGGCGGTCAAAACAGATCTGATGATGTCGTCTAAAAGGGAGGCGCGAAATGAAAAACAGAAAATTACTTTCACTTATAATTGTTTTTGCCATGGTTATTGCTTTATCTACAGCGATTCCAGTGGCACAAGAAAATAATGATTCGATTAATGTAACCTTATCCAGTCCGGCCAGAACCTGGCAAGGGCATGATTTTGAAATTAGATTAACCAACAATGAAGCTTTTCCAATAACTGTATCCTTAACTGAAGGAGAAGATGTTTCTTGGATTAATTCTCAATATGATGGTCAAAAGGCTTTCTGGGTTAATTTAGGGGAAGGCTGGCATCCACTTGATCCTGTGAATTCAGGAGATGAAATATTCGGTGTCAGTGGTGAAACTTATACGGGAAATGAAACTCTTGAAATAGCCCCAGGTGAAACTAAGGTTATTACCAGAATCAGCACCGGCCAGCCTGGAACCTGGCGCGGTTTTTATTTTGGTAATCGTACAGCAAACGTCGTTTTCAGCATTACCGATGATGATGAAAATATACACATATTCAATGGTTCAACAAGCACATCTGTTATATACGAAAACGTTGTATCTGATAAGGTCAATCTCGGTTATTCTGCCGGCGACACTTTAGAAATGTCATTCTCAAATTTCCCAGGCTATTTTGATGAAAACGGACCTAATAGAGACGCTGAAGTATACGGTAATTTCTTTACTACAGCCAGAGTATACTTTATGATTTCTACTGACAAAGCTCCACCCACAATTGATGCACCTGTTTTTGAAGGTACGACCGAAGAAAATGGCAGATATTATATTGACTATCAGGTTGAACAAGGGGCTTTTGATATTACAGGGAAAATTAATCAGAATATACCTGCTGGCTATATAGGTTATGAGATTCATCTTTCGCCTGCACCGGAAGGATATGAAAATTTAATTGTTGGTCCAAGACCGATTATTCTTGATACTTATGGAGAGTATATTCCCTATGTAATAGCCAAATTACCTGCTACACAGAACTTTAGAATATACCCGGAGCTTAAAGATTTAGGGGATCTTCTTAACACTCAGCAGAATATTTCTTTCATAAATCAGGGGTTTGGTTCAATTACATTTGACTCAGGCTTAAATATTTACGATTCCCTTCCGATGTTTGCAAATATAGATGAACACATAAAAATAGGATTTGATGCCGAATCAGGTCAATTTTTTGCTACAGTAGATACTAATCTGCTTGAGTTCCTAAAAAATAAAACAGCGACAATCTACTTTGTAGACGCATCTATAAACTTAGAGCTTGATTACATAGATCCCGATAATATTATGGAATACATAGACTTGACCATAATTGATCAAGGAGAGCCGGTTGCCGATATCAGTGATTATATCGATTTAAGCCTTATTGAATACGATGAACAAAATGATATTTTGATTTTGCCGGTAAAACATTTTACCAGTTATCTGATATCACGTAGTAGCAATCTTCCTCTGGCAGAAGAAGAGACAACCACAGCCGAAACCACTGTAACGCAAACAACAACTACTGCGGTTGAAACAACAGATTCTTCTGAAACAGCTTCCGCTAGCGAACTTCCTCAAACAGGCGAGTCGGTTAATTTATGGGTATATATTGTTTTAGCAGCAGCAGCCGTTCTAGTAATTATCAGATTTGTATTATATAAGAAAAGTAAAAATAAAATAGATGTCAATGAAATAGAAGATATCAGCAAATAGGTTTGTGAAAAGTATAATAAGACCTGATCTATCAGAGGCTGTCTAACTAGTATAATTAGTGGGCAGCCTCTTCTTTTGCATTGCGATCTGTCAATTCCCCTTGATCGAAAATACTTTTATAAACAAAAGCAAAAACACTCATGGTGTTAGTCATTAACCCTCTAACATTTATGGTATCATTATAATGCAAAAACAAATTTTCAGATTTAAACAGCTTCTTGTTTTATTATTAAGCAGCGGCATTGAAAATTATTTATCAATAAGTCTGGAGCGAATTAAAATGATAGATATAAAAGACAGAGAATCAAAAATAGCAATTGTAACTGGTGCCTCCGGTGGAATAGGCAGGTCTATTACAACAGCATTATGCCTTAAAGGATTCCATGTTGTTGCAAATTATAATTCTTCAGAAATTGCAGCGCAAACCCATTGCAAGCATCTGAAAAGATTTGGTTTAACTGCATATCCTTTTAAAGCCGATATCGCCAATCAAAGTGAAGTTTCAGAAATGATAAAGTATACGCTGCAAAAGTTTGGTAAAATTGACGTACTGGTAAATAATGCAGGTATAGCTCAGTCTTCTGTTTTTCAGGATATATCTGAAGAAGACTGGGATAATATGATGAATATAAATCTTAAAGGGACTTTTTTGTGCTCCCAGGCAGTTGTTCCTGCCATGATAAAAGCTCATCAAGGCAGAATTATTAATATTTCATCAATCTGGGGAATGGTCGGAGCATCTTGTGAAGTTCATTATTCAGCTGCTAAAGCAGGAATCATAGGTTTTACTAAAGCACTGGCAAAAGAATTAGCACCTTCAGGTATACAAGTAAACTGCGTCGCTCCGGGAATTATCAAAACAGCTATGCTTAAGGACTTTACAGAAAGAGACTTAAAAGCCATGGAAGAAGAAATTCCTGCTATGCGCATCGGTACACCGGCC
Organism: Ercella succinigenes; assembly: GCF_900002895.1. Taxonomy (NCBI): domain Bacteria; kingdom Bacillati; phylum Bacillota; class Clostridia; order Eubacteriales; family Oscillospiraceae; genus Ercella; species Ercella succinigenes. The sequence goes on from NZ_CDHP01000040.1 coordinate 5,366, forward strand.
GATGTTGCCAGATTTGTGGCTTTTTTGGCAACGGATGCTGGAACCTATCTTACAGGACAGGTTATAAGCCCAAACGGAGGACTTGTAGTTTAGTTTTTTGCGTTTTATTTCTTTCTGAAATACTAATATACTTATCATAATGCTATTTTTTATAGGAGAACATATGCTGCTTAGTTTATCGCTTATTATTTTGCTTGGATTTATGCTCAAAGGTATATTTGAGAAACTAAAACTGCCTGGTTTACTTGGCATGCTAATTGCAGGAATCTTATTAGGTCCACATGTACTTAATCTAATTAGTCCAGAAATAATGAATATTTCTGCTGATCTTAGAGAAATTGCTCTGATAGTTATTCTTACAAGAGTAGGACTTTCTCTTGATTTGAAAGACCTGAAAAAAGTAGGCAGACCTGCTGTAATGATGTGTTTCATTCCAGCCACTTTTGAGATACTGGCAGTTGTTTTACTTGCTCCTCCGCTTTTAGGAATATCTTATCTTGAAGCAGCTATTCTAGGAACTATTCTAGGAGCGGTCTCTCCGGCAATCATTGTTCCAAAAATGCTTCATCTTATGGAGTCAGGCTATGGACGAAAAAACAGTATTCCCCAGCTTATTCTGGCTGGTGCTTCTGTCGATGATATTTACGGAATTGTTCTTTTTACATCTTTTATGGGTATTTATGCTGGTGAGGACTTCAATCCAGCCGTATTATTAAATGTTCCGGTTTCAATTATAACCGGACTTTTAGTGGGAATAGCTTTAGGCTTTGTACTGTCTAAAATCTTTAAGAAACGCCATATGCGAGATACGGTAAAAGTACTTTTAATTCTGGGTCTTTCTTTTCTGATTATGGGACTTGAATCATATATTGCTAACTGGTTTGCATTTTCCGGTTTGCTGGCTGTTATCGCTATAAATGGTACTATTCTAAAAATCGATGATAAACTTGCCCGCAGATTATCTGGTAAATTTTCTAAAATATGGGTTGGTGCCGAATTATTATTATTTGTATTGCTAGGTTCAGTTGTTGATATAACTTATGTCAGGGGTGCCGGCTTTGCAATTGTTGCGGTTATTGCTGGAGCTCTTGCATTCCGTTCAATCGGTGTTATTATAAGTGTCAGCAGAACTCGTCTAACTGCTAAAGAAAGACTTTTTTGCATATTTGCTTATTTGCCAAAGGCAACCGTTCAAGCAGCTATCGGTGCATTGCCTTTAGCAGCGGGGGTGTCAGCAGGTAATATTATTTTAACCGGTGCTGTCTTGGCTATTATGATTAGTGCTCCTCTTGGAGCCATCCTCATAGATATTAGTCATAAAAAGCTGTTGCAGCAAGGAGAAAAAATCTAAGAGACAACATAATGCATTAACACTGTAATCAGCCTATGCGTAAGGAAAAGTTTTTATGACAAAACAAAATAACGATTTTAATGCAAAAACTTCAGCTAGTAAGCGTAAACATCATCCTCTGATTGAAACGCTCGTAAACATTCGTGGCAATGAGAGAGCCTGTGTTTATACTGAGCCTCTTTGGGGCATACCTTTTAATCTTTATTCTCCGTTTCTGACTGTATATATGTATGCTCTGGGGGTTAATGACCGTCAGATTGGTATTTTGATGAGTGTTGGCATGGTTTTTCAGTTTTTTGCCGCACTTTTCGGTGGCGTTTTTACCGATAAACTGGGAAGGCGCAAAACAACTGCTGTTTTTGATGCCTTATCATGGGCAATTCCTACCATAATATGGGCTTTTTCCCAAAATTTCTGGTGGTTTCTTGTTGCCGCTGTATTTAATAGCATGTGGCAGATAACTATGAATTCATGGACTTGTCTAATGGTTGAAGACTGTGATAAAAAACTACTGGTTAATATTTTTACCTGGTGTACTATTTCTGGTTTGCTTGCTGTGTTTTTTGCACCAGCAGCAGGTTTACTTGTTAATCAGCTCACAATTGTTCCAGCTATGCGTATTATTTTCATCTTTACTTCTGTAATGATGACCACCAAATTTGTTGTGCTCTATTTTACTTCAAAAGAGACTAAACAAGGAAAAATCAGAATGGAGCAAACAAAAGGCATACCAATCACAAAACTTCTGGCTGAATACAAATCATTGATACCGAAAGTTTTGCAAACACCTCAAACTATGCTTATTCTGGCAGTAATGGTCATTCTTAATATAACAGCTGCGATAAGTGGCAACTTCTTTGCTATTTTCGCCACTCAGAACTTAAATGTTCCCGATTCCTGGCTGGCTTATTTTCCGATCGGCAGAGCCATTGTCATGCTTATATTTATTTTTACGATTCAGACTGCTCTGAATCGTCATTCTTTCCGTATTCCTGTACTGACCGGACTTGGGTTTTATATCATAAGTCAGATTGTGCTTATTTCTACCAAACCAGATCAAATAGTGCCTTTGATTATTTATGTTTTATTTGAGGCTTTTGCTTATGCATTAGTAATTCCACAGAAAGATTCCATGTTGGTGATGTTTGTTGACCCTGACGAAAGAGCGAGAATAAGCTCAATCATTTACATGGCAATGATTGCTTTTTCCTCGCCCTTTGGCTGGATAGCAGGAGAATTATCACAACATAATCGTAGCCTGCCTTTTATTCTTAATATAGTTCTTTTTTCCATGTGCTTTATTTTAATAATTTACACACGGAAAATGAAAATTAATAAACATTAAACGAGCACAGAATAATTATTATTTGTTACTTGAAAGTTTTGTCCTCTTCTTTTTTGTAAAAATCAAATATAGACATTTAGCGGCTACAATAAAAATAAGAGCGGCAACTAAAACTACTATCTTGGGCTTATGTTCTATACTTTCTCCTGTTCTAGTTAATTCAGCAGGATTTTGTGAAGTTAGTGAGGTTTGTTGCGTGCCCTGCTCCCCAGCTGCAGCAATTTCAGCAGGATCAGTTTCAGATGTGGATCTGCTAATTGTATTATCAGTTGCAGCAACCGTATCTTCTCCAACAGGTGATCCCTCGGGTTCATTTTCTCCAGCGACAGGTTCTGTAGAAGTTGTTTCGCCTCCACCTGTGGGCACCTCTTCCTCTTCCAGAACAATAAACGGGATTTCGTTAGCTAGTGCATATGCTTCTGCTGCTGAGCCTGCAAATCCATATATAGTCAAAAGGGGTATTCCTTCTATGGTATTTTCAGCAAAAGCATCATTGCCTATGGATGTGACACCTGCATGTATTCTAGCTGTTTCTATTCGATTCCTGGCAAAAGCTTCCTCTCCTATACTCGTTATATTTTCTGGAATAATTAAAGATGTGAGTCTGTTGGAATAAAACATGCCTTCAGGAATACTGGTCATACTAGAAGGAAAGACTATCTGACTAATTATGTTATAGGCAAAATTCCAGCTATTACCATAATCTGTAATTGATTCTGGAATTACAACTTCTTCAAGCAGATTTTGTATAAAAGAACCGCTACCAAGATAAAGTAAAGTATCCGGTAAATTTATTTCCGGCAAAGCATTCCTTCTGAAAGCATAATCACCAATTGACTCCAAACCATCATTCAAATCGAGCGAAGACATTAAGTTGTATTCAAATGCATACTCACCAATAGAGCGAAGACTGTCAGGGCAAATTAACTCGCTTATTCTATTACCTGTATAATCACTTGACCCGGCAAAAGCATAATTGCCAATCTCCTGCAAGCCTTCATTCAAAATCAAAGTTTGCAGTTTATTGCCTGAAAAAGCAGAATTCCCTATAGAAGCAATGTTTACAGGTATTTCAAGACTTGCTATATTATTTTGCATGAATATTCCTGCAGGAATATATGCCCAGCTTGCAGGAATTGTCACAGAAGTCAATTCATTAAATCCGAAAGCTCCATTTTTTATCTCTAATTGGTCATTAGGCTTATTCGGTAAAGTTAGGCTGGTTAAATTATTTGAAAAGAAAGCGGATTCGTCAATCTCCGTTACGGATTCTGGAATTACTAATTCTTCCAACTCATTATCATAAAATGACTGCATACCGATCCTGGTTATATTAGCAGGTATTGTTATTTGTGTAAGCTCATTGCTGCTGAACATGAAATTTGGTATTTCTGTCCAGCTTGAGGGAATTGTTACAGAGGATATTTTATTTTGAGCAAAAATATGTGACCCGAAATCAATAACTTTGTCAGGGAAACTGACAGAAGTTATTTCATTTCTTTGAAAAGCAGATTGCCCTATATGGGTTACACTTGCGGGAATACTTATGCTTGTTATATTGTTCTGCCCACTTGAAGATACACTATAACCGCCATAAAAAGCAGAACTTCCAATTTTTTCAAGACTATCCGGTAATGTCACACCTGTAAGTTGCTTTTCGTAAAAAGCTCCGTCTGCTATTTCAGTAACAGGATTGCCATCGAAGTTATTAGGAATTGTAATATCACCACCAGGACCACTGTATGATTCTATTACCGCATTGCCACCCACTATGGAGTAGGTATAAACATGACTGCCATCAGTATAAGTTTCTGCTGCCGCCGTCAGATACAACATACTCTGTATAAGACCTATCAGCAGTAAAGTAATTATTACTTTTATCAACTTACCCGTTTTTTTTCCTTTTTTCTTGAAATCTTTATTTGTTTTTTTCATATATAAGACCCCCTTTGGTTTGATTATGCTTCTAATCCATAATAGAAACTATCCGACCAGGTCTTATTTTTTATGATAAAAATAAATTTATTATCATAAACAAGAAATCATCCTTTTTAGAAAAGGGTGATTTTCATTTATATTTGTCCATATTAAGAGTTTTCTTTAAAAGATTGCATCTCTTCTATACTATCAAGTAAGATCTTTAACTCCCGTTTATTTTTTACATCAAGCTTAGTATAGATATTTCTAGCATGTGTTTTAATTGTGTTGTCACTTATTCCAAGCATATCTGCTATTTCTTTATTTAGATAATCTTCTGAAAGATATCGAACAATTTGTTGTTCTCTTTTAGTAAGAAGAAGTATTCTATCGGCTGAATTTTTTGTCTCTATCATCTGGGCATAACTTTTTTGCAATTTATCAATATGCGGCGAACATGCCCGGTTCAAAACTGGAATAAGCATTATTGCGACAATAGCACCTATAAGGGAGGCAAAAGCTAATGTTAACTGCGGTCGCTCTGACAAAAAAATTAAAAGCTCTCCGCCAGTCACTCCTAGATAAGCAGAGAAAACAATTGCAAAAGTCATCAGAGCAGCAATTCGATTGGATTTGCCAAAAAAATGAATCATCTGAATTGCCAGACTCCATAAAATTACATCTATTACCGGATACGCTGCCTGTAATAAAAGATTAGCCAGCAAAACATTGCTGCTTGAATAAATTAAAAGAGCAAAAGCGATTGCATAAACACATGCTGCAAGTATTAGTAGTACATCCATCAATTTATGCAGTATTTTGCTTTTTCGCAAAAGCAAAAGAGCAATGATGAACAGGGGAATCATATATAAATATATTGTTATTTCAGAATACTCCAGCAAAATTGATTTATATGCCGGCATAGATATCCCGCATGTGCTAAAATTCAAAAGAAAAGTAGCCACAACAATGAGCAGGATCATTTTGTAATTTGCACTGATCTTATAAAGATATAAAACCTCTTTTTCCTTACCGTTTATTTTTACAGCTAACAAAAGCGCTGTCGCTAAAATTGCAAGAGCAAATATCATTGCCAATTTATCATGACCTCTTGCCATAAGTACTTCTGTAATATATACGATAAGATATGTAAGTAAAGTTATAAAAATCATACTGATAAGTATTTTATTAACAGGCACAATTCTAACCATACAGGAAATTGTACTAATCATGTAAAGCATAGCAGCAGCAGAAATAAAAAACTGTAAAACAGGTAAGAGATAAATGCTAATAACGTTTTGCGGAAAAAGCCATAAAAAAATAAACATTAGCAGAAGCATTAATGTAGCCGCTATAGAAAATGAAAATAATTTTTCGTAAAAAGAATCCTTTTTTGTAAATAGAATTGAATACAAAAAAACTATAAGAGATCCCGCAAACATAACTGTAGTAGTAACAGCTTTTGGTGTATCAGCCTGACTTACCAGCAAAGCAAAAAGGGATCCGTCAAAAATAAAAACATTGGCAAATCCTAGATACAAACCGTGAATAAGAATATAAATTTTATTTTCTTTTGTCATAGTTTGCTTCCATCTTCAAATCAATTATTTTACTGCATAACAATTAATAATATTATACACTGTTTTACCTGCCAATTTTGCAAAAAAAACCTCCTCTATGATTTTTTCAAATCAAAAAGAGGAAGTCTTTTTCGGAGCATAAAGAAGCTCCAGCGAACCCTTTTGACTTTTTACTTTCTTGGTTACCCTTTGTTGCGAATTCTTCATCAGATTTTAACTTTTCTTTCTCTAATTTCTTTTAGATCCGAGGTTACATCTCTTTTCTAAATTAATTATCGATTGATTTGTTTTTTTCTGATTAGTAATCTGTATACATTTTTTAGATGTCTACTTAATCACTATGTTCGCTTTCCACTTGGTTTTCGTGGCGGTTTACCTTTTAAGTAAGTATCTCTGGTAATCCCTGGAGCTTGTCTTAATTATAACTCAATGAGGTTTTTTGTCAATATTTTTAGGCAACATAGTTATACAATCAGCATTTTAACGATATCACTTGTTCTTATTGCACAATAAAATCAAAGATTTCACTTGTTTTTTTACAAACCTTGGCATGCTAAAGTCTGAATGTTACAATTTACTAAGATTTTATTTTTTGACAAAAGGAGCTTGACTTTATGCGTATTATAACCGGACAGAGATATTATGAGGCTTGGCCTTTTGACAATCTTATGGATATGTTAAGGCAATGTGCTGATCGACACGGGGATTTGTCCGCATATCGTTTTCGCCGCACACCAGAAGGTTCAGAGATAACAAAAAGTTACAAGCATTTATTATCAGATATCGAAGCTCTGGGCACAGCAGTCAAAAAACTAATTTCTGATGAAGACACCAAAATCGCAGTATACGGTGATAATAGTTATGAATGGTCGGTTGCTTATAACTGTACTATTAATGGTTGTGGTGTAGTTGTCCCTCTTGATAAACTCCTACCGGCTCGCGAAATTGAGATACTTCTTCAACGTTCATCAGCCAAAATTTTGTTTTATGGTTTGAAGCAGGCAGAAATTGTGCGTAAAATAGCCGAAAAAAACACTGATCTAAAATATATGATTTGTCTGGACCATGAAGAAGATAAAACAAAAGATATCGATATAGACGAAAGATTCCTTAGTATGCAAGATCTTATAGCCAAAGGGAAAAAATTGCTTGCAAGCGGTGATAAAGAATATATCAGCACAATAATTGATTCAGAAAAACTTGCTGCTATTTTCTTTACTTCAGGAACAACTGCTTCTGCCAAAGGAGTTATGCTAAATCATAAAAATATTTGCACAAATATCCGCAGCATCAGCGGCATACTTCCTCTATATCCAGGCGAAAGGTCACTGTCACTTTTGCCTTTGCATCATACTTTTGAAAATACAGTAGGAATGTTATACATGCTTTACTGTGGCGTCTGCATCTGCTTTACCGACGGGTTGAGGCATATTCTTAAAAACATGCAGGAGTGGCAGATTGAATGTATGATAGCTGTCCCTGTTCTTTTTGAAAACATGTATTCCCGATTGCAAAAAAATCTCAAAAGCAGCGGCAAAGCAGGTCTTATAAGTTTGCTTAGACCTATAGCAAGAAGGTTGTCATATCTAGGGCTTGATGTCAGAAGAAGAATTTTTAGCGAAATACTGGCAGCTTTTGGAGGTAAATTAAGACTCGTTGTTGTAGGTGCTGCAAACATAGATGCGGAGATTATTCAAACATTTAACGACTTTGGTATAGAATTCTACATGGGTTATGGTATGACTGAAGCCTCTCCAGTTATTGCAGCCTGCCATAGGCAGCACAATACAATTGGAACGGTGGGACCGCCTTTGCCGGATATTAAGATCATGATTGATTCTTCGGAAGAGCAGACCGATGCAATAGGAGAAATTCTAACCAAAAGTGATTGTGTCATGCTGGGATATTATAATGATCCTGAGGCAACTTCTGAGGTTATAACACCGGAAGGCTGGCTTCGTACCGGTGATATAGGACAGATAGACGAAAAAGGAGCCTTGCGCATAACCGGTCGTGTTAAGTCTATGATTGTACTTAATAACGGCAAAAAAGTCTTCCCGGAAGAAATTGAACAGCTGCTTAATCAGATACCAAGTATTAGCGAAAGTATGGTATGGGGGCAGGATAATGACCGGGACGGCATAGATATCTGTGCACTTGTTCGCATAGAGAGAGAACAACTGCCGGAATTAACAGAAGCCAGTGACGAAATCTGGGCAAAGCATATTAAGAAGGCAATTCAGGCAATTAATCAGGGAATGCCTGTTTACAAAGGTATTCGCTATATTTTTCTAACCGATCAGGAACTTATAAAAACTACAACTCTAAAAATCAAAAGACCGAAACAATATAAAATGATTCAAAAAACTTTGGAAGAGAAAAATCTTACTATCCAAAAAGCCCAAAATAAATTCCTTGAATCTCTTTAAATTACATTTCTGGCTCTGTAATTATTAGGAGTCATACCCATATGCTTACGAAAAACTCTGCTGAAATAGCTTTGGCTTGCAAAACCTGTTTCCAAGGCTATTTCCAGCATGGATATTTCTGAATCTGCTAATAAACTTTTGCTTCTATCTATTCTTCTTTTATTTACAAAATCAACAAAGCTCATATTAAGTTCTCTCTTAAACAGTCTACATATATAAGCTTTGCTTAAGTTCAAATCAACGGAGGCTTGGGCAAGTGTTATTTCACCTGGCAGTTTTTTTTCAATATATTTGATGATTCTCTGTACCTGATAGCTCAGAACATCTTCACCACAACAATTATTTTCTTCAGAATAAACTTCTCTTTTGACATGCCTGAACTGACAATTTTCTCCACATGCATTACTATCTTTTTTATCTTTGAATATTTTTCTCATTAACTCTATGAGATATTTGATTGTTGTTTGAGATTTTACCGGCAAATTAACACTATTCCCTCTTTTGATATATGGACCAAAAGCAAAAATCCCAGCGTCAGAATCTTTCTTGTCAAAATATGCTGCAGCAAATCTACACTTATCACTATCTTCACAAATCTTTTCACATTCTATCATTACCCAGTCATCAACACCTGCCGTTGTAAAAGATTTAATAGTTTCCTGAAGTTGGTGCCGCCAAGAAAAGCAGCAAAAATTATCCAGATTATGTCTATTTCCTTCATAAAATATCTCACCTTTTGAATCGCAAAAGTATGCGTTCATTTCAGTGCAATCACAAAAGTGATCTATTGTCTGCTTTACAAAATTATCTATTGTCAAAATGTCCATATTTATCTATATTTCCTGACTCCGTTTAATTTGGTTAAAAACAAATCAAAATTGTACCAACCATTAGTTTGTTTTTTGCTATAATTTCCACTACTGTTAGCCACGGTTAACAGCTTGTATTTTATAGAAAGTTTAGGTTTATTGTCAACTGTTATGATAACTAATCAAAAAGCAAAGCAAGTTTTCCCTGCAATAATTATGGGCTGTCTGCTGATTCTGCTTAGTCTGATTTCACTTTTTATAGGGGTAAAAGATGTTACTATAAGCGGACTGTTAAGCGGAAGTGCTGAAGAATTGCAAATATTACTTATTGGCAGAATTCCTCGCCTGATGAGTATTTTGCTAGCAGGCATTGGTTTGTCAGTAGCGGGTGTAATCATGCAGCAAATATCTTCCAACCGTTTTATTTCACCTACAACAGGTTCAACTATTGAATGGGCACGTTTTGGTGTTCTGGCTGCTATTTTGTTTTTCCCACAAGCCTCTTCAATGGTAAAAATGCTCATAGCTTTTGTTTTTGCCTTTTTGGGCACAGCAATGTTCATGAAACTACTTCGAGAAATCAAGTTGAAGGATGCGGCAATAGTGCCTTTAGTAGGTATTTTATTTGGTTCTGTTATTGGTTCCGTTAGTACCTATTTGGCATATCAACATGATCTTGTTCAAACGGTTTCATCTTGGATGCAGTCAAGTTTCACTTTGATTCTGCGTGGACGCTATGAGCTACTCTATCTGGTTATTCCTTTTATAGTAATTGCTTTTTTATATGCAAGGAATTTTACTGTTATAGCTATGGGTAAAGACATGTCCTTAAATTTAGGTATCAGCTACTATTCAACTGTTTATATAGGATTAATAATTGTTGCGGTAATATCAGCAAGCGTTGTTGTTACTGTCGGCACGGTTCCCTTTATTGGAGTAATTATTCCTAATATAGTCAGAATGTACCGTGGTGATCATCTTGAAAAAAGTCTGTTGGATATCGCTCTGGCAGGAGCTTGTTTTTTACTTGCCTGTGACATTGTTTCCCGTCTTATAATCTATCCTTTCGAGATCCCGGTAAGTGTGACTTCAGGGGTTATAGGTTGTATTGTATTCATTTTTATTCTTGCAGGAAGGAAAAGTTATGAAACCAACTAAAGTCATTATTATATCCGGTACTATTCTATTATCGATAGTTGTACTTTTCCTATTGTGGGGACTTACGGAAAGCAACTGGCATTATTTTCTCCCCAGGCGAGCCGTAAAACTGGCCGCAATCGGGCTGACAGGTATAGCAATATCTTTTTCAACAGTCTCTTTCCAAACCATTACTGGAAATAATATCCTTACACCTGGAATAATTGGTTTAGATAATTTATACCTTTTTATTCAAACACTGGTTGTTTTTGCCATGGGATCAAGATCGCTTGTGCAAATGTCCAGATCATTTGATTTTCTGATATCTGTCTCTGCCATGGTTGTTTTCAGTTTGTTTTTATTTAAAGTTCTGTTCCGCGGTGAAAACAGAAAACTATTTATGATTATTCTAATAGGTATGGTCATGGGCAGCCTATTCAGCAGTCTAGCAACATTTATGCAGGTAATGATTGATCCCAATGAATTTCTGATTGTACAGGCAAGTATGTTTGCAAGTTTTAATCAAGTGAATTCTTCTTTACTGGGAATATCTGTAATTTTGATGACAATAGCTGGATTAGCTGGTTTTTCACAAATTCAAAAACTGGACATTCTTTCACTAGGACGTGACAACGTTATCAATCTAGGCATCAATTACGAGTCTACTGTTAGAATATTTATGTTGTTGATATCCTTAATGATTTCAGTTTCTACAGCTCTGGTTGGGCCTATTACCTTTCTCGGACTGCTAACTGCAAATGTTGCCAGACAAATGCTACAAACATATAAGCACTCTTACATCATCACCACAGCCATCTTAATTTCTCTAATTGCTCTTGTCGGGGGCCAGTTAATTGTCGAAAGAATTTTCCAGTTCAGCACTCCCATTAGTGTAATTATAAATTTTATAGGAGGTTTGTACTTTTTATATCTACTGCTAAAAGAAGCACGAATTAAATAACAGATTTTAAGACGATTGTAAAACCGTAATAGAAAACAAGTCAGGAGGATTTGCAATGATTAGCACAAAAAATTTAGCCAAAAGCTATGGTGAAAAGAAAATTCTGGAAAATATTTCTGTTGAAATAAAAAAGCATGCAGTTACTACTTTAATCGGTTCAAACGGAGCCGGCAAAAGCACTCTTCTTTCTGTAATCAGCCGTTTAATCACAGGAGAAGGCGATGTAAAAATAGACGGCATCTCCTTAAAAACCTACAAAAATCTAACTCTATCAAGAAAGCTGGCAACATTACGCCAGACGAATAATATTAATGTACGGCTGACCGTTCGTGAACTGGTCAGTTTTGGCAGATACCCTTATTCACGCACTCGTCTTAACAATAATGACGAAAAAATAGTAGACGAAGCGATTGAATATATGAATTTAAATAATCTGGCTAACAGATTTATTGATCAATTGTCAGGAGGTGAGAGACAAAGAGCTTTTATAGCAATGATAATCGCTCAGGACACTGAGTACATTATGCTTGACGAGCCACTAAATAATCTGGATATGAAACATTCTGTTCAGATTATGAAACTGCTTCGCAAGCTTGCCGATGAGAAAAATAAAACAATTATCCTGGTTTTGCATGATATTCACTATGCTTCATTCTACTCTGATTATATTATTTCGATGAAAGATGGAAAAATAGTGGGACATGGAACAACTGATGAGATGATTAACTCGAAGGCATTGAAACAGGTTTATGACATGGACATAGATATCTGTGACATAGATGGGGACAAGATTTGCATGTATTTCAAATAGATTAACGATAATTAGCACACAACATGCCTTATCAGCAAATTTATTTCTTTTACAGCAATCCTAAAACCAGCTTAGATCTCATAAAAGAAAGGACTATAAAATGAAAAAAGCACTTTATATTATTTTAAGCATCTGCATGATTCTTTCACTTACAGCATGTGGAGGCAATTCAGCCTCAGAAACAACAGCGCCGCAAACAACTGAGTCAACTGCAGAAACTACTGAAGCAGATGGTGAAACTCCAGAAACAGACGAAGATCAAAACGATACTGAAGATAGCGATGCAAGTGTAGAATCTGTTGCAATAAGCATTACTCATGAACTGGGAACGACAGAACTAATGACAAATCCAGAAAGAATCGTTGTATTTGATTTCGGGACATTGGATATTCTTGATTTTGCCGGAATAGATATAATTGGTTTTGGCAAAGGCGGAAGTATGCCAGATCATTTAGCAAAATATGATTCTGATGCCTACACAGTTGCAGGTTCATTACACGAACCTGATTTTGAAGCAGTTTTCGAACTTGAACCAGATCTCATTCTAATAAGTGCCAGAGCATCTACCGCTTATGATGAACTTAGTGAAATCGCACCAACGGTTTATCTGCCAATGCCTACAAGTGACTATATAGAAACACTCGAAGAAAATATAGAAACTATATCAAAGATTTTCCCAACAAAAAAATCTATGCTTTCAGCAGAGTTAGAGGGAATAAAAAACGATGTTGAATCTATAAAAGAAACTGTTACAGCCAATGGTTCCAGTGCTCTTATGCTAATGGTAAACGAAGGAAATCTCAGTGTATTTGGTTATGGATCACGTTTTGCCCTTTTATACAACGATTTTGGCTTTAAGCTAATTGATGAAAGCATAGAAGAATCAACTCATGGTCAAAGCGCAAGTTTCGAATATGTAGCCGAGAAAAACCCTGAATTTATTTTCGTTGTTGACCGTAGTGCCGCAACAGGTTCAGATGCAGCTGATAATGCAGGCAGCGTATTGGATAATGATCTGATAAATCAAACAGAAGCAGCACAAAATAACAATATCATTTATCTTGACGCAGTAAACTGGTATGTAGCTTCAGGAGGAATAACTTCAACCAATACCATGGTTGCAGAAATCGCTGCCGCTGTTGAATAAATTTTTACAATACCTTTTTTACAAAACAACTCGATGAATTTAGACATCGGGTTGTTTTTTTTCAAATCAAAGTTTGATAATATAGATTAGGAAAAAAGAGTTTGATTATTAATTTGAGAATCGTTAATTATTTGCTATAATTTATATCAAATATTATATTTGACTTTCTTTAGAGGATTCAATATGAAGTTAATTATATCCTATACAAATTCTTATCCTAAAGAACCTTTTGAATGGATTGATTTTTCATATGACAATTGGGATGATTTTGGCTACAAAACTACATTCCATGCATGTTATGAAAATAAAACTGGAGAATATAAGCATCTTGGTGCCATTAAGATAGGGTTTTCAGGAATGCAAAGCGAAAGAACTAGTGATGAACTTCCAGAAAGTTTTGATGCATTGCCAGAAAAATTTTTTTCGCTTGGAACATCAGAAGATTATTATATAAATATTTGTTCTTTCGGAGCGTCTTTTGCTAAAAAAATTTTTCTCCTTCTTAGTGATTTAGCTTATAATCTAGAGTTATTTGATTTATATCAAAACGAAGATGTATTAAATACATCTTTACTAAGAGGACATTCAATTTTTTCAGTTAAGCATCAATTACACAGAATTGCACTTGGGGGAGTAAAACTAACACCCTATAATTTTAATTATGTTCCAAATATCTCTGGTAACCTCTCTTCAATCAATCTTGATTTTAATATTACACCGGACTCAAATCCACCAACAAATATTCATGTTTTGATAGGAAGAAACGGAGCGGGAAAAACATATCTTATTAAAAACATGGTTAAATCATTAATATCAGAACAAGTACACTTTGGTAAATATTACGATCAAGAAACACTACATTCTAACAATGAAGAGTTTTTTTGTTTTGCAAATGTTTTATGTGTTTCTTTCAGTCCATTTGATGACTTTTCGGAACTAACAGAATTTGCAAATAACAAACTGCCTTTTTCATACATTGGACTTAACAAGGAAAAATCTAATTTACTGCAGAACATATTAAGTCAGTTTATTGAAAATTTTTCTAACTGCATGGGAAGTAACACTAAAGTCGCAAGATGGGAAAACACAATCGCCTTGCTAAAGAGCGATCCAACCTTCAGCGAGTCACAAGTATATAATTTTCTGAAGAAATGGCAAAAAGATAAAGACAATAATAAAACAGTTGCTAAAGAATTTCTAAAAAGTAATTTTAATCAACTAAGTTCAGGGCATAAGGTTGTTTTGTTAATTATTACTGCCTGTGTAGACAAGCTTGAAGAAAAAAGCATTATTTTTTGGGACGAACCAGAAAACCATCTTCATCCACCACTTCTGTCTGCTTTCATTAGAGCTCTTTCTTATCTATTAACAACCCGCAATAGTGTTGCAATAGTATCTACCCACTCTCCTGTAATATTACAAGAAGTCCCTAAAAGTTGTGTTTGGAAATTATGCAGAAGTGGTAGTCAATTATTAACGAGCAGGGTAGAAATTGAAACATTTGGAGCAACAATTGGTTCTTTGACAAGAGAAATATTTGGATTAGAAGTGAGTAAATCAGGATTCAATAAATTGCTCTCAGAAGAAGTTTCCAATGGTTATAATTATGAAAAAATAATGGATTTATATAATAACGAATTAGGCGAAGAAGCAAGAGCTTTACTGCAAACATTATTAATTCTAAAGGAAAATGAAGATGCGAAAAATTGATAAACCACCTTATAGTACCAAAGAAATAGTTGATGTATGTTCCGATAGTTTTAGAGATAAAGCAAAAAAAGCAAATTATATGAAATGTGCTGATTTTATTGCTGAAGAAAGTGATAATTATAACAAAATTGCAACAAAGCAAGCTTGGAAACAAATAAAACCACACGATAAAGTTAATAATATTTTAACAAAAACTGACATGGAGAAATTATATTCGGATAAGTTTGCAAAACATTCCTCAGTGCGATCTAAATACTATGATAAAATAATGGTTTCTTCAGCGGGAAGATGCCCTATTTGTGGAGTAGGTGTAGTTTCAAATTTAGACCATTATTTAGCCAAATCTATTTACCCGACATACGCAGTTACACCTTTTAATTTAATACCTATTTGCAGAGATTGCAACTACAATAAACGTGATAAAAAGGTTGATAAAATTATTTCTGCTCCATTTCACCCATACTATGATGTAATAGATAATATAGAGTGGCTTCAAGCAAAGCTGAAAATAGAAAACAGTCAATTAGTTGCACAATATTTTATAAATAAAAAAATAAAATCTTATAATACTGATCTGTATTGCCGACTGTGTTACCATTTCGATATATATCAATTGAGTAAAACATATGGAATACAATGTTCGGCTGAAATAGCAGACAATTATAAGCAATGGAAAGCTAATTATAATTTATGGGGAGAAAAAAAACTATTAAGATTTTTTGAACAACAATTAAACTCATGCGAAGCGTATCAATATAATACATGGAAAACAGCTTTACTTAGAGCATTAATATGCAGTATTTTTCTTTTACGATCAATATAAAATAATAACCTAATTTTTGAGCACCTCTTAAAGGTGTTTCCTACCTAAACATTTTATCTGTTCTACACACGTGCTGTGCATTCATGTACGTAAAAGGGTTTAGTATTTGATGGAAATTCGAAAGACTAAAATGAAACGTCAAATAAAATTATACTCAATATTAAAGAAAAATAAAACCTAAAAGAACTTTTGTTTGTTTTATCTATACAAAACCCTTCCTTTATGTTAATATATTTTCATAACTTTTGGGAGGGTTTTTATGAATTGCTGTATTGACAAGACAAAAGTTCGAGAGATTATGAAAAAGAAAAATATTGAAACACAATCCGAACTTGCATCTATTCTGGGAATTACCAAAAACCAATTATCTGTAATGCTTTCGGAAAAAACTTCTCCTATCAAACAGAATGTTCAAATGCTTTCTGATGTTCTTGAGGTATCTCCTGTTGATATAATAACTAAGTCTTCTAAAAAACAATCCAAAGAAAATATTGTTGCTCAAAGAGAGCAGGTTTCTTTTGTTGATACTTCCAAAATAAAACCAATGCGTGAGTATAATGTTGTGGAGTTATTTGCAGGAGCAGGCGGACTTGCCTGTGGTCTTGAAATGGCTGGCTTTAATACTTCTTGTCTGATTGAAATTGATAAAGATGCAGCAGCAACCTTACGTTTAAATCGTCCAGACTGGAATGTTGTTGAAGATGATATAGTTAATGTTGTTGAGAGAGGAATACAAAATTATATTCCGGAAAACATAGATATAGATGTTCTTTCAGGTGGATATCCTTGTCAATCTTTCAGCTATGCCGGTCAAAAAAAAGGCTTAAAAGATGTTAGGGGAACTTTATTTTATTATTATGCAAAAATACTTGAACAAGTCAGACCTAAAGTTTTTCTTGCTGAAAATGTTAAAGGCTTAATCTCACATGATAATGGAAAAACTCTATCTACAATGATTGAAGTTTTTGAAAATGCCGGCTACAAGGTTTGCTGGCATATTCTTAAAGCAACAAATTATGGGGTAGCACAAAAAAGAGAAAGAGCTGTCATAATAGGAATTCGTGAAGATTTATCAGTAAACTATAAGCCTCCCGAGCCTTATAATTACACACCGGTTCTTCGTGATGCTCTCAAAAACGTGCCCGATTCACCTGGCGATAAATATCCAGAAAAGAAACTTAAAGTATTGTCGCTTGTTCCTCCGGGAGGATACTGGCGTGACCTTCCTGAAGAAATTGCCAAAGATTATATGGGAAAAAGCTATTATTCCGGTGGAGGAAGAACAGGTATGGCAAGAAGAATCTCTTGGGATGAGCCCTGCCTTACACTTACATGCAGTCCTGCACAAAAACAGACCGAAAGATGCCACCCTGACGAGGTAAGACCTTTTAAAATACGTGAATATGCAAGGATTCAATCTTTTCCTGATAGCTGGCAGTTTGTAGGGTCGCTTTCTTCACAATATAAGCAAATTGGCAATGCTGTCCCTGTTGAAATGGCAAAAGCAATTGGCTTATCAATTATTTCAGTGCTCAATCAGATATCTGATCAATAATCAAAACATTCACCAGTAAGACTTTCTTACATTAAACAAATTTTTACATTAATAATTCTATTTCTTCAGCCAGTTTTTGAATGATTTCCTCCAGAAGCTGGCTGCCATCATATTCACTGGCAGCATCTGCCATCGCGTCAGAAAGATCCTGATAAAATTCCTGATCGCCTGTCAGCCGATGCCAAAATTCCTGACCTACATAGACAGGATAAGTCTCATCAATTTTTCTATAACTTGAACTAAGCTGATCAGGTGTTCCGTATAGCACACCAACCACCATATCTGTCAGTCTTATATCAAGATTATTAGTCCTTGCAAGATTTCTCACACTCAAAAAATGATTGTTTATTGTAGTAATATCATCTTTGTTTATCGTGTTAGGTCCGGCTTTTATCTGACAATATTTTCTTCTTCCATCCATTGCATCAACAAATTCTATATCCATACCAGTAGTGGTAGAGGCAAAACCATCAAGAACCCTGCTACAGAATTTTTGCATACTATTACCAAAAGTTGTGTTAAGTGAAGTTCCCAGAACACGTGGATATACCAAAATACGAGCAATGCTTTCAGGCGAACTGTTGCCTTTCAAAAAATTGGCCTTATACTTATCCAGAAAAGGATTCAATTGGAAGTTTTTGAGGTTAACAAGTTTTTTTGCATTATTAAAATGATTTCTAACAATCTCATCCTTAAAAAATTGTTTTGCTTTTTCTATAATGAAAGCTCTTTTTCTTATTCTTAATAGCTCCTCAAGATCTTTAGTATTACCTTCTTTAAATAATTTATATTCTTCTGGAGTAAACCCAAGCTTATCACACTCATCAATATCTTCTACTTCATCGTTTAGAATATAATTTCCAACATTTGTTAGATTACATTCACCACTAAAATACAAATCAATAAATCGTTCTTTTTCTCGCATAATGCTACTCCTAATTCGCCTTCAGAACATCTATTTATTGTTTATTTTATCATATATTAAGATATATCAAAGCATTACAGATTGCAGCAGCTATGTTACTGCCACCCTTTCTTTCTCCTGCAATAATCTGAGAGACATCTAAGTCTTTTATTAGTTGTTTGGATTCCACCACATTTACAAACCCCACAGGAGCAGCGATGATAAGATCAGGTGTAATTTGCCCTTGATGAATTAATTCCGATAATCTGATTAAAGCAGTTGGAGCATTGCCGATCGCATAGATCATGGGACGACCTTTTGCCAGAAGTTCCAGGCTTTTATCCATGCTTGCCGAGGATCTTGTTATTCCTTTTTGCTTGGCAAAAGCCGCTACCCCCTCATCCTTGATAAAACAATGTACTTCTCCGCCTAGTTTTGCCAAAGAAGGTTTGTTTATTCCTGCAGCCGCCATTGATGTATCTGTCACTATAATTGGCTTTTGCTGTAAAATTTCTTGACAAACGGCAAAAAGATTATCCGACAAATGCAGATTGTCTGCATATTCAAAGTCTGCACTTGTATGAATTATTCTATATAACACTGCTTTTGCCTGCACACTTATAATATCTGGATGAAACCGATGCCCTTTTGGCAAAATATTACGCAGCTCTTTTTCTATTATGGCAAAGCTTTCTCTCTCTATCTCCTGCGGCTTCACATGCCTGTAGCCTATTTTCTCTTTTGTTTCATTCTGTAAATAATTATTATCTTCTTTATTCTTCAATTCTCTTTTGGCAATGCCTCTATCTTCATTTGGAAAATCATTATAATCCTGGCGTATATCAATCATTGCTATCACCTAAGCCTTTCACATTATCTCAGAATGTTCATTAATAATACGATACAAAGCTTGCAGATCAATTGATCTGCGCATTGTATCGGCCAGACGGTTCAATTCCCGTTCTCTTATTGCAGCTACATCAATAGACTGGAAAATTGAAGTGTCATAATTTTGATCAGGATTTTTTCTCTTCCATAACCAGTTCAAAAGGTTCATCAGAATTTTTGAATTATCAAATATGCCATGCAAATATGTACCCCAGATAAGCCCTGAACTGCTAATCATTCCATCTTCTCTGCCATCTTCCAGAATAAACAAAGGACAAGACTTACTTCTATCAATAATTTCACTTACTCCCATATGTATTTCATAACCTTCAAACACATCTTTTTCTTTAGCAGTTTTGTCTTTGGCATAAACATCTTCTGATATGTTTTTTGATTTGTTTTCCGAGCAAATCAAATCACTAGTATAAAACAGGTTCGCTTCCGGATTTATCTTAGCTTTAATTCTGGTTCTTGTTTTTTCACGGCAAAATACTGTTTTGCCAGCCAAAAGTCCTAGGCCTTGTTGTGTTCCTCCTTGTTCTACATTATCTGGATCATGAAGAACTTCCCCAAGCATCTGATAGCCTCCGCAAATACCTGCTACAGGATTGCCTGCTGCTGCATGTTCTGATATAGCGGTTGCCAAGCCTGTGTAATTAAGCCATTCCAGATCAGCAAGAGTATTTTTGCTGCCTGGTATTATAACTAAATCAGGATTTCCTAATTTTCTAAGCTGATCAACATATCGTAAGTTTACATTTTCTACCTGTCCAAAAACGTTGAAATCCGTAAAGTTCGACAGTCTAGGCAGCCTGATAACAGCAATATCAAGATAATCAGCCTCCGGCAGACTCGTTTTTTTCAGCCTGTCAGATTCGCTGTCCTCATCATCCAAATCAATTGCTATCATAGGAATTACGCCAATCACAGGGATTCCTGTCAAGTCTTCCAGCATTTTCAGTCCAGGTTTAAGTATTTCAACATCCCCTCTGAATTTATTAATAATGAGACCTTTTACTCTTTTTCGCTCTTCTTCTGAAAGTAACAAAAGCGTGCCGTATAAAGAAGCAAAAACACCTCCCCTGTCTATATCTCCAATTAGCAAAACCGGTGTCTGAGCCATTTTGGCCATACCCATATTGACAATATCTTCCTGCTTGAGATTTATTTCTGCCGGACTACCTGCACCTTCGATAATTACATAATCTCTATTTTGCTTTACCTTTTCAAAAGATTCCATTATTTCAGGAATAAGTTGTTTTTTCATTTTGAAATAGTCAACAGCACTATACTGACCTCTTACTTCTCCATGAACTATAAGCTGTGATCCCATATCACTTGTTGGCTTAAGCAAAATAGGATTCATACTTACATCCGGTTCAAGACCGCAGGCCTGAGCCTGCAAAACCTGTGCTCTTCCCATCTCCATGCCGTCAAGTGTAATATAAGAATTGAGAGCCATATTTTGCGATTTAAATGGAGCTACATCATGACCGTCTTGATGCAAAATTCTGCACAAACCAGCTGTAATAAGGCTTTTACCGGATGAAGACATCGTTCCCTGAATCATTAAAGGTTTTGCCTGCTTATTCGTATTTTTCATAATTTCCTTCTTTCAAAGAATTTTGGTATTCCAAACATTTTTTAAGCCAGGATATTGCCATAGAAGGTTGACTATAAAAATGCAAATGCGAATATCCTATCCAGTAACTATTACTGTGAAAAATGCTTTGCCAACTGCGTCCGGAAGATTTATTTACAACACAGGAGTCACCATAATTACTACTTGCTGAATAATGAAATTCATGTGCCCGTACAATATCACCTTTTTTGCCAAGAAGACCATCATGCTGCAAAGTTAAAGTCTGATAACCAAAATTCTGCAATCTATCTGTCATCCTAATATCAATCGGCAAAACACCAGACATTTCAAAAATTTTGCCTTTCATATCCTCTGCGGTCTGGCTTAGATAGTATAATCCTCCACATTCGGCAACAGTAGGCAATCCTGAGAGGATTTTCTTCCTTATCTGGCAACGCAATTCTGTTTGTACTGATAATTGTGCAGCAAAAACTTCCGGATAACCTCCTCCTAAATACAGACCATCTATATTATCTGGCAAATTATTATCTTCCAAAGGACTGAAAAAAATAAGTTCCACACCCATTTTTCTCAGCAAATCAAGATTATCCTCATAATAAAAATTAAAAGCCTTGTCTTTTGCAATGGCTATTCTACAATTAAACTTATGCTTGAACTTCTCTATTTCAACAAACGAAATTTTTTCAGATAAATCAAAAGAATTCATTTCTGCCAGTTTTTCCAGCTTTTCAATATCTATCGTCTCTTGCACAATTCTGGCAAGTTTTTCAATTTTCATCTTTAAGTTCTGATCTTCATGTGGTGGAATAAGACCAAGATGTCTGCTTCCAAGCTCACAATCATTAACTTTCGGCAAAAACCCTACCACAGTAATATTACAATGTTTTTCTATCAAAGGTTTAAGATAGGAATATCCGCCTGCCGATACTTTATTGAGAATAACACCCACAATCCGCTTTCCGGTCTCTTCATGGAAATTTATATAACCGTTTATTATCGCACAAATAGAAAGCGCCAGACCCGATCCGTCAATCAAAAGAATTATCGGAACATCTAGTATATTGGCCAGCGTCGCAGTACTACCTTCCATAGTATCCGACAAACCATCATAAAGTCCCATTACTCCTTCTATCAGAGCCATGCTTCTATCATTTTTGGTCATTCTTTCGGCAAAAAGACTGTTTATCGTTTTTGCATCAAGCAGCCAGCTATCCAGATTAATACCTGTTATACCACAGGCAGCTTGATGGAACATCGGATCAATGTAATCAGGTCCTGTCTTAAATGGTTGAATTTCTTTTCCCTTTTGTGCAAATGCAGCCAACAAGGCAGCAGTTATCGTAGTTTTACCACAGCCACTGCCTGTTCCTGCCAGCATTAAAGCTTTTTGGGCGGTAACAGCTTTTTGTTTTGTGTTTTGTTCCTTTATTCTATCTATTACTTTTTCATTTACCTCTTCTTTAATTTCATTGCTATCTTCTTCTGCTTTAAATATCTGAATACATGATGCCAGCAGCTGCTCTACATTATCGAAAACAAACTCATAATCAAAAGCTTTTTCCGGTCTTCTTATTAAAGCAAGTTTCACCTTTTCTTGCTGTACTGCCTTGATCTTTTCTTTAATACCAGATAACTCGCCACCCTCTTTACTGATCACGAGTTTTATATCATATTGTCTTATAAGAGCCCGGTTCATTTCTACACTAAACGGGCCTTGCTGGGCGATAATATGATCAGTTTTTATTTCATTCTTCAGGCAGATTTTCAAAGAAGGAATCACAGGTAACACACGGACATACAATCTATTCTTGGAGTTTTCTATACCCACGGCATATTTTTCAAGATGATTTACACCTGTTGTCAAAAGAATATTGCCACTTATCTGATTCGCCAGACTAATAGCCTGCTCTATATCTGCAGCACGAACTATGCTGTCTAATTCAAGATTAATTTTATAATCTGTTTCAGAAATAGCTTCCGCCCGATTTAATCTCCAGCATTTTATATTTAAATTATTGCAGGCAATCGTTATTTCCTTTGAAACCTCATAGGCATAAGGATGACTGCAATCAATAACTCTGTTTATTTGTTGTTCTAAAATAAGTTTTTCAAAAGCCAGGTGATTCTTTCTGCCAATATGAATTAGAGTATCGGCAGGTAAATGTGATAATGCTTCCGCTCCATTTTGCTCTGCAACACATATTTGCAAAATCATACCTTGTTCTTGCATTTGCTCACACAATTGCCTGGCATCAGCAGTACCGCCGATAATAAGCCATTTCAATTCACCTGTCTTTTTGCTTGACATATATTTTCACTCCAAAGCATTCAGTATTTTTCTTTTTGACACAGCTAAAAACTTTTCTAGCTTTTGGATAAAACCTGCTCAATACGATTTTTTACTATTTGTGCAAGTAAAGGATCAGCACCTATATGGTCGCCCTGAATCAAAATTAAATCTTTAAATTCTGCTTCCAGTTCCCTACACGCATCAGGAATATCTTTGGTTACATGCACACCGTCAAAAATGAACATTGGTACCAGAATAATTTTTCGGCTTCCTTGTTCATAAAGTCTTTTTACTTCTTGCTCCAAACTGGGCTGCGCAAGCTGTAAATATGCCACACTTAAATTTATTTTCTGATCAGAAAATTTTTCTTCAAGCTGACTAAGTATTTTGTCCATAACTTCATTTGTTTCTTTTCTTATACTTCCATGTGCTAAAACAATGCATGAATCCATAGTTTACCTCTTTCTTTTTTCTGTTTAATATCGATCTTCTATTTCTTTTCGCCAATTGCCTGCAAACTTAAATCTATAGCCTGTGTAATATGCTTGATATCTGAGTCCTGATGTGCCTGACTTAAAAACCACATTTCGAACATCGAAGGCGGCAGATAAACACCTCTTCGCATCATCTGATCAAAAAACTTTGAATACAATTCTCTATCTGATGCCTGAGCCTGTGCATCATTTTCAATATCTGTCTGACTGAAAAATACACTGAACAATGATCCGCAACGGTTTACTTTGACAGGAATATTTGTTTTTTCAGCAGACTGTAAAATGCTTTTCACCAACATATCCGCGTTTCTTTCCAGTTTTAAATATATTTCCGGGTTTTTTATCAATTCTGTTAGGGTAGCCCTTCCGGCAGCTACAGCCAATGGATTTCCCGATAATGTTCCTGCCTGATATACAGAACCAAGAGGAGCCAGCATATTCATAATATCTGCTCTGCCTCCAACTGCTCCTACGGGCATACCACCACCGATTATTTTGCCGAAAACTGTTATATCAGAAGATATATTGAAATATTTTTGTGCTCCTCCAACTGATAATCTAAAACCAGTAATAACCTCATCAAATATTAATAATACACCTGCTTTTTGAGTAAGTGATCTTATGCTTTCAAGATATCCAGGCAATGGTGGTACAACGCCCATATTTGCAGCCACCGGTTCAATTATTACGGCTGCAATCTTCGATCCCATTTTTTTGATTAATTCTTGTAATCCCTCAATATCGTTATATTTAAGACTTAAAGTCAGATTGGCAAAAACTCCCGGCACTCCTGCACTGTCAGGAATACCTTCCGTCATAAGACCCGATCCCGCCTGAATGAGCATAGAATCACTATGACCATGATAGCAACCATCCATCTTAACGATATAATCACGGCCGGTAAAAGCTCTGGCAAGCCGTAACGCGGTCATCACGGCCTCTGTACCTGAATTAACCAGACGGACTTTTTCTACAGAGTCAACCTGTTCACAAATAATTTCCGCCAGTTCTATTTCCCCTCCGGTTGGCGCACCATAAGAGAGACCTTTATCTGCAGCTTGCTTAACGGCCGTAATAACAGCCTCATTTGCATGTCCTAATATCATTGGCCCCCATGAGCCAACCATATCAATTCTCTCAATTCCGTCTGCATCCCAAATGCGACAACCTTTTGCTCTATCTATAAATTTTGGTGTTTGCTTTACCGCCCTATATGCTCTAACCGGACTATTAACACCTCCAGGTATAACTTTTTCTGCCTTGTCAAATAATTCTTCCGATTTTATAGGAACACTGTCAAGAATATGTTCCGGGGTTTTCAGCATTATTTTGTCCTCCCTTTAAATGCATGCATTTAAAAGCATGCAAATATTTACTAATTTGAATTGTCTTGCAATTTATTTTTTAGCCATTTTGCCGCTTCTGGTGCATGATATGTAATCAAAATACTGGCACCGGCGCGTCTGCTTGCCATAAGTGCCTCAAGAACAATTTCGGCTTCGTTAATCCAACCATTATATGATGCTGCTTTTATCATGCTGTATTCACCACTCACATGATAAGCAACAATAGGACGATCTGAAATATTCGCAGCTTCACGAATAATATCAAGATATGCCATAGCAGGTTTAATCATAATAAGATCTGCACCCTCTTCAATATCCAGTCTTACTTCTCGCATAGCTTCTTTACGATTAGCAGGATTCATCTGGTAACTTTTTCTGTTTCCAAAAGACGGTGCCGAATCGGCAGCTTCGCGGAAAGGACCATAAAAGGCAGACGCAAACTTTGCACTATAAGCCATAATCATACAACTATCATAACCAGCTTTATTCAGGCTCCGGCGTATAAAAGAAATTCGCCCATCCATCATATCTGATGGAGCAATCCCGTCTGCACCTGCTTGTGCACAACTTAAAGCGGCTTTGGATAATAAAGGTAAAGTCTCATCATTTAGTATCTGTCCATCTTTTAGCAAACCACAATGTCCGTGGTCAGTATATTCACAAAGACAAATATCTGCCCAGATCATCAGATCGGGAAACTCTTTTTTAATTGCTCTTATTGCCTTTTGAACAGGACCTTGTGCATCCCATGCTTTACTGCCACAATAGTCTTTATCTTTTTTATCTGGAATACCAAACAAAATTATCTGTCGTACACCAGCGTCCCAGATTCTCTTTATTTCCGGTAAAAGCAAATCTAATGAAAAACGAAATATTCCCGGCATAGAATCAATTTCTGTTTTAATATTTATACCTTCCACCACAAAGATCGGGAAAACAAGATGTTCTGCTGAAAGGATTGTTTCCTGAACAGAAGCCCTGATAACAGCATTTTTACGCAAACGTCTCGGTCTTTGATATACTTCAACACTTTTGATTTGATTTATATTTGCCTCTTTATCCATAATTACCTCTTTTTACTGTTATATTATGTTTAGACTAGAATCATCATTTTGCTCGCAGCAAATCATCAAGCATACTTTCCAATAAAGCTTCTGCACTAGCTTTTTCTGCAGTTTTTCTGACATCAAAACCTTCCTTTTCACAAGCTGCAGTTGTTACAGGCCCTATACTGTAAATATATGGCAGCTTTTTAAGAATAATTTCTCTTTCGTCATCAGGAAGATCCTGCAGGCTGTCGGCAAAAGCTTGTACAGCTGAACCACTGGCAAAAGTCATAGCATCTACTTGTTCAACCAACTGTATCAATGCCTGGTTTTGAGTCGAATTAGGCCTCGTTATATAAGCATCTACTTTTCTATAGCTGATGCCGTTGTTAGCAAGTGAAACAGCTATAGTTTCTGAAGAAGAAGACGCACCAAAAAGAATTACTCTCTCTCTTTGATCTATCTGAGGAACAAGCTCTGCTGCCAAACATTCCGAAGTATAGACAGATGGAATAAAATCAGCCTGCAAACCGTGATTAGAAAGAGCCAGAGCGGTACTTGCTCCAACAACTGCTATTTTGCAGCCGCCGATTGATCTAATATCTATTTTTGCAGCTTGAAAAGCTTTTATAAAAGCTTTTACTCCATTTTCACTGGTTAAAATAAGCCTATCAACTTTACCTCCTGCTAATTCACTAATTGCCTCTTTAACAGCTTTGCTATCAATAATTTCTATAATTTCTATCAAGCTTATTTCTATTGCTTCTCCGTCCATTGCTTCAATTAAAGAGCCTAAACGTGTAGGTTTATCAGCAGTTTTGGTTCTGGTAACAAGTATTTTTTTGCCTGCAAGCAGCCCTTTTTTAAACCAAGCCAAGTCTGAGCTTAAATTTACTACTTCACCTATCACAGTTAAAGCAGGAGTGGGAAGATTCGCTTTTTCAACCTCTGCTGCCAATTCTGACAATCTGCATTTAATTATTTTCTGAGAACCGGTTGTTCCCTGGCTAATAGTGGCTGCCGGAGTTGCCGGATTCATACCTGCTTTAATCAATCCTGTCGCCAACTGTGGCAGGGTTCGCAGACCCATAAGACAAACCAAAGTTCCTTTGACTTGTGCTAAAGCAGCAAAATCAAGATTAAGGACATGACTATCAGTTTTGTCCTGCCCTGTTATTATGTGAAAAGAATTTGCTACACCTCGATGTGTTACAGGTATACCGGCATAAAGAGGCACAGCTACCGCAGAGCTGATGCCCGGAACAATTTCAAAACTTTGACCAGCTTGCCTTAAAGCCATTGCTTCTTCACCACCGCGCCCGAAAACAAACGGATCACCACCTTTGAGTCTCACTACCTTTAACCCTTGACGCGATAATCTAACTAGCAACTGATTGATCTGCTCTTGTGGCAAAGTGTGTTGCCCTGCAGACTTACCTACATAGATCAAATGCGCACCAGCTTTTGCCATACCAAGCAAAGATGGAGCTGCCAGACGGTCATATACAACTACATCCGCCTGTGCAAGTTTTTGTGCACCCTTAAGTGTCATCAACTCTCTACGGCCAGGTCCTGCACCTACAAGACTAACTTCTCCTTGAGGAAGCTCTTGTGCATATTTTTTTGTCTGCGGAATATTTTCTGAAACTTTTATTAGAAAATCATACTTAATAGCTGCAGACGGATTATCTACAACTGTTTCAAGAGCAATTTTCTGAGCCGGCCTGCAGTCTAACACAGTCAATTTTATTTGATCTTTGCAGGAACTATTTTTTTCATTTCCTGTAAATAATGATTTCGTCTTTAATCTTTGTTGATCATATTCAGCCATTACTGCCAAGGGAGCATTACAACCTGCGTCAAAAAAGCTTATAAAAGCTCTTTCACAAGCAAGACATATTTCAGCACCAATATCAGAAACATTTTTCTGTAGAAATTCAATCAGGGATGTATCATTTTGTCTGGTTTCTACCGCCATAAAGCCCTGTCCTGCTGCCGGTAACATTTCTTCAAAACTAAGTTTTCTATAATTGAGAGATTTATTATCAATCTCAATGATCCCCGTATCTGATTTTTCATTAATTAAACCTAATCTTGTCAAGCCTGCAGACGCTAATATCAAAGCATCATACTGACCGGATGCTAATTTATTTAATCTGGTATGAACATTGCCACGAACAGACTTAATTGTGCTTTCTGGCCAGATTCTCCTTGCCTGTATCTCTCTTCGTAAACTACTTGTACCTATAATTCCTTTTTCAAAATCAGCAGAGGTATAAACTATAACATCTCTGGCATCTGCTCTGCTGGAAACTGCTGCCAAAGTTAGCCCCTCCGGAATATTCATAGGCATATCCTTAGCACTATGTATTGCCATATCTATTTGCCCGGATAACAATTTATTTTCCAGTTCACTTATAAAGACACCCTTGCCTCCCATTTTTTCCAGACTGATGTCAATATTTTTATCTCCCTCTGTTATAACCGGAACTATTTCAAATAATTGCTGCGGGTAATTTCTTTTTATTCTCTCAATTATTAACTCCGTTTGTTTCATGGCTAAAGGGCTTTTTCTGGTACCTACACGTATAAGGCGTTCTTCTTTATTTCCATTTACACCATTATTCATTTTTACCCTCTTTTCCTTCGCAATTCTTGAGAATCTTTTCAAATTCTTTCTGATTAAATGCGGCTTTATGTTTCCAACCCTTTAAAGCGATTTCTTTAAGTAATTTCCGTCGCTGATAAATATTATGATTATGCAAGCAAATTGTTCTGATATCAGCAAGCTGACCGGTAAGCACACCAAGCCATGGTGTCCAGCATTCTTTTAAATCCTCAGCAATAATCGCAGAAAGAGAAGGACTGCATCCTGAGCTGCTAATACCTGCTATCACCGAGCCACAGCGCACAACCGCCGGGAAATAACAATCAGAAATTTCTGAATCGGATGCCGCTAACGCTAATATCTTTTTCTTTTGGCAAAAATCAATTATCAGCTTGTCTGCTTCAGGATCTCCTGTTGCTGCTATCACTGCAAAATAAGGGTCTATAAGATCTTCTGTTATTACGATCATCAAGTCATCTGCAAATTTTTCTTTTCTACTGCTTACCAGTTTTTTTTGTATCCAGTTGATATTATCGGAATAATTATTTTCTGTTTTAAGCAATTCTTGAATATCCTTATTAATCTGTTCGGCGATAATTGTAATAACTGCTCCCGCCTCAAGCAAAGCCCGACTTCTTCTGGCAGCTACTTCTCCACCTCCTGTTATCAGACAAGCTTTGTTTTGCATTTCGATAAAAAAAGGAAACAATGCCATCTCAAATATCCTCCGCAAACTTATATCCACGAGGGGTTATCATGATATTATTTTCGACAAAAGTCTGAGAATTACCGATTAGAACAACACTAAACATATTTACATCTTCCTGCGGTAATTGAAAAAGTGTTGTTAATTGTTTATGCTGACCACTACGACCGGCATGAGTTACTATGCCTACAGGAGTCGATTTCAAACGATATTTGCTGATTAAATTTACAGCTTTTGCTAAATGCTCACGTCTTTGTGAACTGGCCGGGTTATACAAACAGATTACAAAGTCGGAAGACGCAGCAGCTTCCAGTCTTTTTTCAATAAGTTCCATCGGAGTTAACAAGTCGCTTAAACTAATAATGGCAAAATCATGCATCAAAGGAGCGCCCAATACAGCAGCGGCGGCATTCGCGGCGGTTACACCCGGAACCACTTCCCATTTGATCATTTGTCTTTCTTCATGTTTATTTAGTAATTGCAGCAATATACCTGCCATCCCGTAAATTCCACTGTCTCCACTGGAAACAAGTGATACATCGTAACCTTCAGCAGCAAGATCAAGTGCTTTTTGGCATCTTGCCGTTTCCTGACGCATGCCTGAAGAAATATAATTATGTTCTGGGAAAATCGGTTTTAATAAGTCTGTATATGTTTTATAGCCAACTATATAATCCGCCTTGCTCAAAGCATTGTAAGACTGGTGTGTCATCTGGTTTTGCGATCCTGGTCCAAAGCCGACTATTCTGATGGTGCCGCTTCTTTTTTGCTTTGTATTGACTCTCCTGCCTAAAGCTTTGTGATTAAAGCCTTTATCAAGACAGTTTAAAAATATTTCAAACTCCTCTTTATTTGCATTATCGCGAACATTATAAATCAGATATCGCATCATCTCATCAGGTTGATAAAAATGGCCGGATTTGTCTGCCTGTTTTGCAATCTGTTCAATCATCTTTTTTTTCTGCCGCATCAATAAACTTTTTTCAAAATTGTCTGCCTGCTCCTCTATAATATCGGCTGCTTCTATTGCTGCCTGATATCTTATACTATTACTTTGCTGTGCCAGTTCTTTAACTTGATCAAGCTGTATCAAACTGCAATCAGGTGATTTTGAAATATTTTCATCAATATCCATCGGCATAGCCAAATCGACAAAAACTCGCTTGCGCGTACTTTTTAATATATTTTGGCATAAATCAGCTTTAATCGTAAGATGAGGACTACGTGTTGCACTTATAATCAAATCAGAAGAATCAATCAGATCATATCGCTGTTTGTATTCAACAAGCTCAAGCTGAGAGTGAACTTTGCTCATCATACTAAGTGGTGCACAGTGACTTCTGCAAGTTGCCATCACATACACAGATTCTCCGTAGCGAGTAAGCAAATCACGAATTATAATCTGACCGGTATATCCACTGGCTCCAATAACAAGAACATTAATTCTTTGACCACTTTGTTTGCCCTCAAGCAATTTGGTCATCCCTGCTTTAATTGCCAGAGAAGGTATTGACCACGGAGTACCAGATAAAGATGTTTGATTTCTTACTAAAGCCGCACAATGTTGAACTGCCTGAAAAAGATTTTGCAAATTTTTACCGGCATATCCTCTCTCTTGGGATTGTAAAAAAGATTCTTTTAACTGTCCCTTGATCTGATCTTCTCCAAGAAGCATGGAATCCAAGCCACAGGCAACACGCATAAGATGCCTTGTAAGAATACCGGAACTATATATATTACAGATTTCTTTCAATTCACTTAATTCCATGTCTTTATATTTACTAAGATATCTCTGCATCTGATTAATTCTTTTACTGTTTATTTCTCCCCAAATGGCAAAATAGAGTTCGGTGCGGTTACAGGTAGATAAAATAAAACATTCCGTCGCCAATTCTTCTGAAATGACAGCTTGCTCAAAATTTCTTTTCTGTTCTGCTGTAAATGACAGTTTATCCCGTTGCCTTTCATTTGCAGTTTGATGACTTATACTTAAAGCAAGCAGATTAATCTGTTCCGAATATTTTTTATTAGTCTGAATGTTTTTTTCATTAACAGTTTTTAACATGTTTACCCACTTTCTTCCAGATAGCCTTTTCTTAATGTATAAAATTGACAAGAACTAAATTTCCAGCACTTTATCAGCTTTGGCCAAAGCTAATGTTATACCTTCAAAAATAGCCTTGGGCACAAAAACTTTTTCGCATCCGGCTGCAAGGCAAGCCACAGGCTCAGCAACTGCTTGAACACCTATCTGTTTTTTTACAAAATCTGAGCCTGTAAAGTTTTTCTCTACCTTACTGATTTCTTCAACAGATTTTATGTCTAATGGTAGTTTCCATTTTCTTGCTAACTCCAGAATCGCTTTTTCATTAGCTTTGCAGCTTATTGTTGCCAATCCTGCTAATGAATGCCTGCTAATACTGTTTTGCCGCAAAAAAACCTCTGCCGCCTGCAGTAGTTTTTCTGTATCTGTATTTTTACGACAGCCGAT
Source organism: Ercella succinigenes (assembly GCF_900002895.1). Taxonomy (NCBI): domain Bacteria; kingdom Bacillati; phylum Bacillota; class Clostridia; order Eubacteriales; family Oscillospiraceae; genus Ercella; species Ercella succinigenes. The sequence continues at coordinate 37,317 of NZ_CDHP01000040.1, forward strand.
CCCTAGCCATAAAAGTTTTGGATGCAAATGTAAAACAGTATTTCCGGTTTTAAAAAGATTTTCCGTATTAATAACACTTAGCAAGACATAATCTTTTTTGGGGTCACCTGTTTTTTGATACTCTTGCCACAAAGATATCCCCTCAGTCACATTTGCAGCAGTTATTATTTTTGTCTCTATTTTTTGCAGTTCTTTTGTGATTTTTATTTCTATATCGCTTGCAAAGCTGACTAGCTTACCTGACAGCATTGAAGATGCCAGTTTTTTATATTCTTTGGGATTAGATATAATTATGCTATTTTCTGCAGCCCAACTATCCCAGGCGATTAGTCCACAGACATCTGTAGCTGTTGTTATTACAGCCTGAGCTTGAAGAAAATCCGATATTTTACCGGCAAGAAGATTTGCGCCCCCGGCATGCCCAGACAAAAGAGGAATCACAAATTTACCCTGCTGATCTATTACAATAACAGCTGGATCAGATAATTTATCTTTAACAAAACAAGCAATTTTTCTGACAACTATGCCGGTTGCCATTACCATAACAAGAGCATCCGCAGATTCAAAATCATCTTGGGTCAAAGGCCATGTGCTTATTTTGCCTTTAAACTCTTTTTGTATTTTTTTTGCCAATATTTGTGCTTCTTTTGTGAGTGCAAAATAGCGAATATCTTTAAACCTTTTTTTTACAGTCATGCTTATTTCCCTTTGCGATATCCATGTGTAAAACTACTATCATACAATTTTGACAGTTCATAATCATCTCCTAAAATTCTGCCTATGATGATAAGAGCAGTGCGGTTTATATCGGCTTCTTGTACTTTTACTGCGATATCCTTGACTATACCTCGGACAATTTTCTGGTCGGGCCAGGATGCCTTATAAACAACGGCCACTGGAGTTTCTGGAGAATAACCACCATTAATTAATTCCTGAATTAAACTTTCGATCATATGTACGGAGAGAAAAATAACCATTGTTGACTGATGTGCAGCAAAAGCACGAATTTTTTCTTTTTCAGGGACAGCCGTTCTGCCTTCTGCCCGAGTCAAAATCAAACTTTGACTTACCTGAGGTAATGTATATTCTATTTCCAGTGCTGCTGCGGCGGCACTAAAAGAACTTACTCCCGGAACAATTACAAACGGTATTTTATCTGCTTTTAATGCATCTATTTGTTCACGAATAGCGCCATAAATTGCAGGATCACCGGTATGCACTCTAGCTATCGTTTTCCCTTGTCTATATCCTTTTCTTATTACGGTTAATACTTCATCAAGACTCATACCGGCACTGTCATATATTTGACAGGATTCTTTTGCATCGGACAAAACAGCCGGATTTACCAGTGAGCCTGCATATATGATGATATCCACGCTATCTATTATTTTTTTGCCTTTTATAGTCAATAATTCGGGGTCTCCCGGGCCTGCTCCAATAAAATAAACCATCCTAATCTCCCTTTTTAGACTTGTTTTTATTATCTTTACTCTTCTTTATGCTCAGAAATTTTCATTTTTCTCTTTTTATAATCACTGTCGTAAAATAACTGTGTTCCTTATTTGCTTTAGCTGCATCTTCTATAGTTTGAATTTTTTCTTCCGGTAAACCACAGCGGTCAATTACAGTTGCTGTATATTTTGTTTTTCCCCTGCTTTCTGCCAAAGCTTTTTGTATCGTATCTACTTTCTGTCCGGCTTTCATTAAAATTAAAGTATCAGTTTTTTCTATCCAACCAGAGATCTCTTCAACTGATTCAGGAGTTCCCATCATTGTCAACTTTTGGCCTTTTTCAGTTAAACTTATTCCTGAGCTGGCAGCAGCTGCGCAGAAAGCGGGTATTCCAGGAATTATTTCAATATTGCTACCATATTCTTTAACTTCTTTAGCTAAATACTGAAAAGTACTGTAAAGTCCCGGGTCACCTATGGTAATGAAGGCTACCGATTTTCCTTCTCTCAAATATTCCGTTACCTGTTTAGCAGCTTGTTCATACTTTTCCTTTAACTTGCTGCTATTATTCGTCATCGGAAAAACTAATTCTAATAATTCTTTTTCTGCCATTTGGCTATTAGAAAAATGAGAAGAAACAATATTTAAAGCCATACTTTCGCGCCCTTTTTCACTACATGGAATTGCCAGTATGCCTACTTCCCTGATGATGTTCAAAGCTTTTACCGTAATGAGATCAGGGTCTCCCGGGCCTACGCCTATACCATATAATTTACTTTTTTGATCCATCTGCTTAACTCCTGTTAACTTACTTTTTCTCTTACAAATCTGCTGCCAAAATCCAGACCGGGGTCTGAGCGCTGACCATAGTTTTACTTCCTGCCGGGCGTGTTGAATTAATTTGTATTTGTTTTATTTCGATTTCTGCTATATTTTTTTTGTGTAAAATCTCAAGAGTATTAGGAATAGTTTCAAGTGTAACTGCTGTCATCACAAGTCGTGTCTTTTTATCTGTCTTTATGCGAGATTGAATTGTTTCAATTATATATTCTATTATTTCGCCGGTATTGGCACCGCTCCCACCGATAAAAATTCGGTCTGGATCAGGAATATCTGTTAATGCCTGCGGTGCATTTCCATGAACAATTTCTATATTATTCAATCCAAAAACATGACTGTTTTCTTTTATCAGATTACAACCTATAGCATTTTTTTCTATGGAAAAAACCTTGCCTTGAGAACATATTCTGGCAGCTTCTATTGAAACAGAACCTGTGCCTGCTCCTATATCCCATACAATGTCATCTGCAGATAGTTGCAAATGACATATTACAGCTGCACGTATATCTTGCTTTGTCATAGGAACATCTCCTCGAACAAAACAACTGTCATCTATGCCTGGTGTTAACCATGTCCATACTTCTCTTCCATTATTACTTATTTCTTGTTCCGGTCTGACCAAAATCATTATGCTCAAGGAATCATATTTTTGTGATATAAGTGTTTTTACTTTAGCCTTCACTATTTTTTCATCAGAATAGCTTAAACGTTGCCCTATTATGCCAGTCCAATCTCCAAAGCCGACTTTACTAAGCTCGATTAGTATTTCCTGCATATCCGGGTCATTTCCTGAAAGAATAGCACTATATTTGTTTTCTTTGATCTGCAGCCACCAGTTTTCGGGATTTCTACCATGAAGACTGATTGATTTAATATTCTGCCATGACAAGCCCGCTGAAGCTGCAAGATATTGAAGTGAACTAATTCCGGGTATAGTTCTAATTTCCAGTTCTTCTTTCTGCTGATTAAATTTAGTTCTAAGATAAGCAGCAAGACTATAATACCCACTATCACCCGTAACAAGAATTGCGATTTTTGCTTTTCTTACGTCCTTAATTATTTCAACTGATAATTTTTCCAGATCATGATCTATTTCAATTAGTTTCTTATTAATATGTAATGAAGGATCCATTTTTTTTATCATTTCCAATAATCTCTGAGATCCAAAAATAATTTCGCATGATCGAATCGTATTAACCGCTAATGGCATCACAAGATCAGGATTTCCCGGTCCCATACCTATCATGTGTATTGTATTTTTATGGAGATTTTCTTTATCACATAAAAATTTTCCTTTTTTATTCATTTGAAAAACCTCCTTCATTTTCATTTGCACTTTTTGCCAGTAAATTTCCTTTACCGTCAAAAAACATGGCAGTAACTTTCAAACTGTTATAAACATGCATTTCTGATTTTTTTGCTGCCTGATCTGCAGCCATCGAAAAAACTTCGAATAAATTATTTTCCTGGAGAATTTTTACAACCGCATCCGTCGTAGCAGAATTATATATTTGCCTTAAAACATCTTTACCAGCTCCTGCCAAAGCAGATAAAGCCGTCAGTGTTTCCAAACGACCATCTGCTACACTACTATGGGTATGGAAAACACCGGCACTCACCTTTATCATTTTGCCTATATGCCCTAGCAGTATTACTTGTTCAAAACCTGTTTCTGCTGCTTTTTCCAGCATATATCCAACAAAATTGCTTATTATAACAACGCTTTGCTCATCATATAGATCTGTTTTTTTCAGATAAGCTAATCCATATTGGCCAAAAGCGAAAATTACTCTTTTTTTACCACTTGCCTTTACCACTTTTAATTCGGCATACAAAGCTTCTTTCCAGCTCTCTTCAGACATTGGCCTTACCAGACCTGTTGTTCCTAGTATAGAAAGACCATCGACTATTCCTAATCTGGAATTATATGTGCGGCGGCTTATTTCTTTACCGTCAGGAATACTTATATCTATTACTATTTGTTTCTTATTTTTATTCAGCAGATCATAAGCGGCTGAATCGGATTTTAGGGATTGTTCTATCGCAGTTTTTATAGCTGTCATAATCTGTTTTAGCGGTTGTGGATTTATTGCCGGCAATCCTACTTCTACCGGCAGACCTTTGCGTGTAACGATTCCTATTCCTGTACTGCTTTCAATTATTATTTTTACCTGAACATTTTCCTCTGCTTTTTCTATATCAATAGTTTCTACTATAATTTTTGTTTTCTCATTTTTACTAATTAAGCTATCAAATCTAACCTCTGCATATATTTTTATGCCATTTGTTATATCAGGATCATCTCCGGCATCTTTTACAACAAAACATTTCACTTTTTTTGCTTTTTCTATTTGGGGTTTGTTAATTTGTATAGTAAGCTCTTCTTTTGATGGTAATTCCAAACTAAAAAAATTAATAATCCTGTTTGTTAAAAGCATTTTTACAGCCGCTCCTGCAGCTGCCGCTGCACAGCTACCCGTGGTATAGCCCATTCTTAAGATATTTTTCTGATTATTATCTGTATTATCTGAAAATTTGCCAAAAATGCTGTTATTTATGCGGTCTAACTCCCATTCCAGCTGACTTATATGTCTAGGATAAGCATTATCAGCAATCAAGTTTCTTTTTTTAAGTTTTTCGGAAATTTCCACCAAAACGGGACTATTCAATCCGGAATTCTCTAATAAAGATTTTTGATTTAATCCTGCAGCTATATCTCCGTCATAAATAATTTCTCCATTTTTCATGAGCAAAAGACGATCGGCCCAGCTATAAGCCCAATTAACATCATGAGTACTGCAAATCATAGTACAACCTTTACTGTTTAATGTATTTAATAAAGTCGTCAGATCGGCGGCATTTTCTGGATCAAGCCATGCAGTCGGTTCATCAAGCAGAAGAATATCAACATCCATTACCAGCAAATCTGCAATACTTATTCTTTTTTTCTGACCAAAACTTAGATTGTGCAATGGCCTGTCTGCAAGATCAACCGCATTTACATCCTCAAGAGCCTGAACAGTCCTATTTTTTACTTCTTCCATGGGTAAACCTAAATTTATAGCCCCGAACGCAACTTCCTGTTCAACAGTCATAGCAAAAAGCTGATCTTCAGGATTCTGAAAAACCAGACCTATTTTTTTCCTTATTTCCCGTAATCCTTTTCTGGATTTAGGATACTCCTTGCTATCAAGTGTAAGCTTACCTTGATCTGGTCGTATTAATCCTGTTAAAAGCATAAAAAAAGTAGATTTACCTGCTCCATTTGCTCCTAAGATAACAATTTTTTCGCCTTTACATATTTTGCAATTCATTTTATTAATGGCTTTTGTTTTGTCAGGATAAGTATATGAAACATCTGTGAATTGTATTTCCATTTTCATATACTCTCCTTTTCTGTCCACTCTTTTAAATTTATTTTCTCAAGTGGCCAAGTATTATTTTTATCTGAATCATAAAAACGGCACTCCAGGGACTGACTCATTGTCTGTGCTTTTTTCATTGAACAACTTAAAACACTTCCCATTACCATACCCAGTGTTTTTATAGTTTTAACTATGCTTGAATACCCTAATCGTAAATCAGATGAAGAAATAATTTTTGCAAAAGATGTAAGTACTATAAATATCTGATTGTAAATTATAGCAATTAAAGATAATAACAATTTAGGGAATTTCCATCTTGTTAGCTGATCAAGTAAATCACTAAAAGGAGTGGTAATAGCAAGAAACATTATTCCCCCATAAGCACATATGGCTCTTCCGATAATATTTTTAATTACAGGAACATTTATCAGGGTTATTTGAAAAGAAAACAAGGCCTCCTTGCTGCTACCTTCAACCAAAAGAGGAACAACTCCCATCAATATAAAAACAAAAGGAAATCTCCAGAGCTTAATAATATTTTTACCTGTTATTTTAAGAGCAAAAAATAAAATCATATTTTGCATAAGAAATAACACTAAATACAAATAAATATTTTTTATTATAAAAGCAAGAAAAATAATAATTAACGTTATCAGTATTTTTTTCCCTACTGATTTATCTCTCCAAAGACTTCCCCATGCCAGTTGATCAATCAGCATTTGCTTTTGCGGTTTTTAATCTGCCACGACTACCAAGATAATAACCTATGAGAGCAGCTCCGATTGCAGCCTGTAATGCAAATAATAAGCTTTCTATTTCACCACTTGCCGGTTCATAAAGACTTTCGAACCATGGTTCATAGTTTGGAGCAATCTCTGCTATTACATCTTCGGCCTGACCGTCTGCTCCCTCAAATTCAGCACCATTTCCAGTTATACCAGATATAATAAGAGGTAAAACAGTTATTAGAATTATTATTCCTATTAAAATAAATAAAGTAGATTTTTTCATTTTGTAACCTCGCCTTTCATGGAGCTCATACTTTAAGACTTATTACCTTGAGGTCTTTAAGTTCTTCTTTGTTATATTGGTAAATATAATTAAAAATAATTACTGTAAGTATTCCTTCAATTATTGCTATTGGTATCTGTGTAAATGCAAATACCGAACCAAAGCGGGCAAATGAAGCCAAAAAACCGCCCTCTGCCGATGGATAAGCTAAAGCAAGTTGTGCTGAAGTTACTACATAGGTTATGAGATCCCCAGCTGATGCAGCTACAAAGACCGCTACTAAAAGTTTTTTCCCATTAGCGTTTTTGGCAATTAAACGAAATAAGGCATAGGCAACAAAAGGTCCTGCTATTGCCATAGAGAAAGTATTAGCACCTAAAGTTGTTAATCCACCATGTGCAAGTAAAATTGCTTGAAATAGTAAAACAACAAGACCTACTACCGCAGCAGCTGCTGGACCAAAAAGTACGGCAGTAAGTCCTGTGCCGGTTGGATGAGAGCAACTTCCGGTTACAGATGGAATTTTAAGAGCAGAGAGAACAAAAGTATATGCACCGGTGAGAGCAAGCAGCATTAGTAATTTGGGATTATGCCTGATTTTGCTTGAAATGCTGTATAATCCCCATACTATAAACGGTATAGCTACAGCAGTCCATAAGAGAGACCAGAATGGAGATAAAAAACCTTCCATGATGTGCATTGCAGAAATAAAAAACAGGTTCACAGTAAAGCCTCCTTTGCTTTTCTGCCGCCCGTTTTTACAGCAATGCCCATGACAAACATGGTAATCATTTTTTGTTCGCCGCAAAAAATGACTTTCTTATTATCAGCAGGTCTTCTGACTTATCCTGATAGCAGATTTCTCTTACCTTCCCAGTAAAAACCAGTGGCATAAAAGAAAAATCCCAGGAATCACAGCGGCGGGACCGTGCAGGATTCTAACCTGCTTCCCTTTTCATTGATTATTCAGAATGTCCTAATCTTTTTTATAATCAAAAAATTATTACTACAAGCCAAATAATCAACACTGACAATTCTTATTTACTTTTTACAACGTGATTATATCACCTTTAATCATTTTATAAATACAATAATTTGTTTTCTTTAGAAAAATTTTGTTGTTAATTATTTTGTTTGTTTATTTTATTTGGTAAATTTCACATAAGTATCATATAGCTATCACTTTCGTCAAAGATAATCAAAATGTAATTTCTATACTAATGTTACTTTAACAGACCAAAAAGTTTAATCAGGAGGCCTCTTTGATGAAAAAAACATTCTCTTTTATATTTATTATTTTACTGGTAGTAAATTTGATTGGCTGCAATACTACTATCAATGATTCACAAAACCAAGATAATAATAACTTACTATCAATAGAGTATGCAGAAACTCTCTTTGATACCAGTTTCGTTCACGAAATCAATGTTGAAATTTCAGAAGATGACTGGATAGATTTGTTAGAAAACCCTACTGAGAAAACAAAATATTCAACAACGGTTACTCTTGACGGCACAGAAGTTAATGAAGTATCTTTTGCAACAAAAGGAAACACCTCTCTCTCTCAAGTTGCAAATACAAATTCTGAACGCTATAGCTTTAAAATTAAATTTGATAAATTTATAGATGGACAGACATATGACGGTCTGGATACACTTCATTTAAATAATTTATACAGTGATGCCACCTACTTAAAAGATTATCTTAGCTACCGCATTATGGCTGAAAGTGGTGTAGCATCGCCTCTTGTAAGTTTTGTGGCATTATCCATTAATAATGAATACTATGGTCTTTATATCGCAATAGAAGAAATTGGTGATTCCTTTCTGACACGTAATTATGGAGAAGACAGCGGCAATCTGTATAAACCTGAAAGCAGTCAATTTGAAAATATGGGCGTTGCTGGCGATATGGATAAAAATTTTCCTTCCAGTGGCGAAATGCAGATACCAGATGGTGCTGACAGGCAAATGCCAGATGACACTGACAGACAAATGCCAGATGACAACAAACAAGGTATAATTGGTGAAGATAAATTCATGTTTCCCGAAGATGGTGATTTTAATATACCAGACAGAAACGGTATGGAGGGAGGCGGTTTCAGCGGCAACTCCAATGGCTCTAGCTTAGTCTATACAGATGACGAAATTACAAGTTATAGCGATATATTTGATAATTCAAAAACTAATTCTGATGAGGAAGACAATCAACGTGTTATTGCCTCCTTAAAACAACTTTCCACTGGTGAAAATTTAGAAGAAGTTTTAGATGTAGAAGCTATCCTGCGATATTTTGTAGCTCATAATTTTGTTATTAACTATGATAGTTATACTGGAAATATGCTTCATAATTACTATTTATACGAAGAAAATGGTGTACTAACCATGCTTCCTTGGGATTACAATCTAGCTTTCGGCGGATTCAACAGCAGTAATTCCACAGAAGCTGTTAACTGGCCTATTGATTCCCCTTTATTAAGCAATTCATTAGAGGATGAACGTCCTATGTGGAGTATGCTTGCTATTAACAATACTTATTTAGAAATTTATCATACCTATTTTGATGATCTTTTAACAAATTATTTTGAAAACAACCGTTTTTTAGAAGAAATTAATACTTTATATAACTTGATTCGACCATATGTAGAAACAGATCCAACTGCTTTTTATACTGTTGAACAATTTGATATAGCTGTAGAAACATTAAAAAGCTTCTGTTTACTAAGATCTGAAAGTATTCGTGGTCAATTAAATGGAACTATTCCTTCTGATTCAGAAAGTCAACAGGAAAACACTTCAGAGTTAATCGATGCGGAAGAAATAAATCTTCAGGATATGGGAAGTATGTCTGTAGGGAGAGGTCAGGAAGAAAACCGTAATCGCAGAGACATGAGATAAAAAACATTCTGCTAATTAGCATATGATCAAAATAGACTATAATGTCTACCTTAAATATCAGAAATACTTGTAAAGTATTATATTATCTCTTTAACCACATTCAATAAAACATCTTTAATATCTTTTAATTTATACTTTTTTACTTTCTAAAGGGCGCAAAAAAAGCGCCCTTTAGAGCGCTTTTTTGATTTACATCCGTCTTTTCGGATAAATTGTGGCGGAGAGAGAGAGATTCGAACTCTCGGAAGGCTATGAACCTTCGCCGGTTTTCAAGACCGGTGCCATCAACCAACTCGACCATCTCTCCATGAAATGCCGTGCTGAAATATTTTAATATATCCTATAACTTTTGTCAAATAATTATAATTTGTTATTATTAATATTCTATAATTAAATCATCCTAATATTTCCAGTATTCTTTCAAGATCTTCATTAGAATAATAATCTATTACTATACTTCCTTTTCCTTGTCTGTCTTTTAATTTAACCTTTGTTCCTAATTGCTTAGTTAATTTATTCTCTACATTTTGTATACTTAGCAAATATGCTTCTGATAATTCTTTTTTCTTTTTTTGCTTTTTTGTTTCTTCTCCAATATTTTTTACAATTCTTTCTGTTTCTCTAACACTCAGATCTTTCTCTATAATTTTTTCTGCCGTTTGTATTTGTATATCTTTATCTTGAATAGTCAATAAAGCTCTAGCATGCCCGGCAGATAAATCTTCATTCATAACATATTTCTTAATAGTATCTGGCAGATTTAATAATCGTAATGTATTTGCAATTGCCGGCCGACTTTTTCCCACAACTGTTGCTAATTTTTCTTGTGTTATATTATGCTCTTTAATTAATTTATCGAGAGCATCTGCTTCCTCTATTGGATTTAAATCTTGTCTTTGTATATTTTCTATTAATGCATGTTCTAAAATCTGTAAATCAGTAAGATCTCTTACTATAGCAGGTATGATGGTCAAACCTGCCAAACGGGCGGCTCTCCATCTTCTTTCACCTGCTACTATTTGATATCCTGAACTATCTGTATTGCGACACACTATTATTGGCTGTATTATTCCATTTTCTTTAATTGATGCAGATAATTCTTCTAATTTCTCCTGATCAAAACGTTTCCTAGGCTGATCAGCATTAGGATTAATATCATTTATTTTTAATTCCATGATTGCATCACGAATTTTATCATCTGGCATATCTATAGTTTGAAGAAGTGCTCCCAGTCCTTTACCAAGTCCTTTACTTTTACTTGCTGCCATTTTTGAGTTTCTCCCCTTTTTATTTATTTGCTGATCTTTTTATTACTTCTCTTGCTAATTGATCATAACATTCCGCACCCTTTGATTTCATATCGTACTCCAAAATTGACTGTCCAAAACTTGGTGCTTCACTTAATCTTACATTTCTTGGAATAATTGTACGAAATACTTTTGAACCAAAATATTTTTTTACCTCATTAGCAACTTGATGTGCCAACTGTGTTCGTGAATCAAACATAGTAACAATAACTCCAAAAACCATTAATGAAGTATTTAAGTTTTTCTTTACAAGAGTTATTGTTTCCATTAATTGAGTAACCCCTTCCAAAGCATAATATTCGCCCTGTATAGGTACAAGAACACCTTCTGCAGCAGTAAGTGCATTTAAGGTTAATAAACCTAAAGAAGGAGGACAATCCATCAAAACATAGTCAAATTTGTTTTTAATCTTATCTACAGCTTTTTTTAATTTTGTTTCACGTGAAACAACAGATACTAATTCAATTTCTGCTCCTGCCAGCTGTATATTAGCAGGACATAAAGTTAAATTTTTTCTCCCTGTTTCAATATAAACATCTTCCAGACTAACATCATTAATCAAAACATCATAAACTGTCATTTCTATTTCATTTTTATCAAAACCTAATCCAGAAGTAGCATTTCCTTGAGGATCAATATCTATCAATAAAACTTTTTTTCCTTTTTTTGCAAGAAAAGCAGCAAGATTTACACAGGTGGTTGTTTTACCAACTCCACCTTTTTGATTAACTAAAGCTAAAACATTTGCCATATTTTGGGTTTCTCCTTTTTCAGCGTGCTTACTATTTTACCATATATATAAACTAACTGCATTGAGAATAATTTTTATTTTTACAAATAATAATTTCAGAAAATCATTTAAACTAATATTTTTATAAACCTTTTTTTCTATATTTACAAATTGATAATTAAATGTTTCACGTGAAACATAAAAGATCATTCTTTTTGCAAGAATGATCTTTTATTACTGTTTTTTTTCTAAAAATACTGCTTATAAAAGAATAATTACCTGCTAAACATCTGTATTAGCATATTTGGCATTAATTTGAATAAATTCTTTTCTAGGTTCAACTTTATCTCCCATTAACAGTGTAAATGTTTCATCAGCAGTTTGAGCATCAGTTAATTTTACTTTTAACATTTTCCTAGTCTGAGGATTCATTGTTGTTTCCCAAAGTTGATCTGAACTCATCTCTCCAAGACCTTTATATCTCTGAAGTTTAGGATCTTTCCAACCGGTTTCCTGCTTTATTTTTTCAACTTCTTCGTCTGTATAAGCATAATAACTTGTTTGTCCTTCATAAACTCGATATAGAGGCGGACATGCTACATATATATGTCCAGCTTCCACCAATGGTTTCATATGACGGAAAAAGAAAGTAAGAAGTAAAGTTCTTATATGTGATCCATCAACATCAGCATCAGCCATAAGAATTATCTTATGATATCTCAATTTTTCAAGATCAAAATCTGAGCCTATGCCTGCTCCTAGAGCCATTACTATAGGTAGCAATTTTTCATTATCATAAACTTTATCCATTCTTGCTTTTTCTACATTAAGCATTTTACCCCATAATGGTAAAATAGCCTGATATTTTCGCTCACGTCCTCCTTTAGCTGATCCTCCCGCAGAATCTCCCTCAACAATAAATAATTCGCAAAATGTTGGATCTTTTTCCTGACAATCAGCTAATTTACCGGGCAAAGTGTTAGAATCAAGAACACTTTTTCTTCTAGTCATTTCTCTAGCTTTTCTAGCTGCATCTCTTGCTCTTGAAGCAGAAAGACATTTATCTATTATTGTTCTTGCTACAGATGGATTTTCTTCAAGGAAAGAAGATAATCTATCATTCATAACACTTTCTACTAATGTTCTTATTTCTGAATTACCTAATTTAGTTTTAGTTTGCCCTTCAAACTGAGGATTAGGAAGTTTTACACTTATTATAGCCCCTACTCCTTCTCTGACATCCTCACCTTGCAGATTTTTATCATTTTGTTTTAGCATATTATATTTACGGGCATAATCATTAATGACCTTTGTCAAAGCAGATCTAAACCCGGTCATATGCGTTCCACCTTCTATTGTCGCTATATTATTAGCATAAGAATATACATTTTCTGCATATGAATCATTATATTGGATTGCTACTTCTACATAACTATCGTTAATCTGATTTGCTATATAAATAGGTGGTTTATGCAAAACTTCTCTGTGTTTATTTAAATATTCAACAAAAGAAATAATTCCTCCCTCATAATGAAGATTCTTTACAATTGCCGGCTCTTGTCTGGCATCACAAAGATTAATTGTTACTTCTTTATTAAGAAAAGCCATTTCCCTATAACGAGAAAGCATTAAATTAAAATCAATTGTCACATCTTCAAATATTTCCGGATCAGGTTTAAATACTGTTTTTGTACCAGTTATATCTGAATCACCTATTTCTGTAAGAGGTTTAATTGTTGCTCCTCTCTCAAAATATAATTGATATGTTTTTTCGTTTCTATAAACTGTAACTTCCATCCATTCAGATAAAGCATTTACTACTGAAGCCCCTACACCATGAAGACCCCCAGAAACACTGTAAGCTCCGCCTCCAAATTTACCACCAGCATGCAATATAGTATGTACTACTTCTACTGTTGGTATACCTACCTTTGGATGTAAACCTATTGGAATACCACTTCCATTGTCTATAACAGTTATTGAATTATCTGGATTTACTGTTACATCAATTGTATCGCATCTTCCTGCAAGAGCTTCATCAACTGAGTTTGCCACTATTTCATATATTAAATGATGCAAACCTCTTTGCCCTGTATCACCTATATACATTCCAGGACGCTTACGAACTGCTTCAAGACCTTCAAGAACTTGTATATCATTTTCGCTATATTGAGAAGAATTTGTAGTATCAAACTTGTCATTCAAGCTATCAGAATTTATTTCTTCCTTAAAATCATCATCAATCAGCGAATGAGGATTTTCAGCAATATTAACAACTGTATCTTCGCTAGACACAGCATCTTCTTCAGCTCTTTTCACTAATTCTTTTAAATTGTCATCAATTGTCATGTAAGTTACACCTCTTTATTACCGTTCTTTATAATTTATCATCAAAATAATATTCATTTATAGATTCCAATCTTTGTCTTAGAGTCTGAGCAGATATTGGAGACAAATATACTTTATCCGAGGTCACTACAAAAGACCTAGGAATATCAGGAGATACATTATCAACTATCTCAAACTTTTCAGCTGTCTTTAAAAAATTGATCGTATCCGAACCTGCCTGAGTAGTAGCGTCAAAATCGAATATTCCTACAATTGAATGATCAGAGATACTATATTCTCCGCCTACATGTAAAAACATCAATTAATATCCTTTCTAAAAAAGATAAAATATTTGCTGAACAATTATATTTTTTAGTTTATTATCTTTTTATATATATGATCTATAACAACCTTTTATATTAGAAAAACGGGCAGATAGACCTAACAAATTATAACATAAATCTATACTATTATCGACTTTACTCAGTTGGATAAACATTACCTGATTCAACCTTATAAAAGGAATAAAGACGTTCTGATTTATCTTCTTTACAATTTTCATCATTTATTTTACAAGCAAGTTCCATTTCCTGAACTACATGTTCTGCTTCAGTACAAGTTACAAAAACCTGAGCTTCAGATATTCCTGCAAGAAGGCAACCTCTTCTGTTAATATCAAGCTCAGACATAACATCATCTAAAAGAAGCACTGGATATTCATTAATATCCTCTTTAATTATATTAAGTTCAGACATTTTTAATGAAAGAACTACTGATCTTTGTTGACCTTGTGAAGCATAAGGTTTAAGCGGCTCACCATTCAACCATAATTCCAAATCATCTCTATGAGGCCCATAACTTGTATTACCTCTATTAATATCATCGTAAACTATACTTTTTAGTTTATAGTACAATTTATCAGATACGTCTTTTTTGCTCATATCAATGGATAAACCATTTAATGTTTTATATTTTACAATTAACTTCTCTTTTCCGGAAGAGATTTGAAAAAGTGATTTTTCAGCTTGTATGCTTATTCTTTCTATAAATTCAAATCTACTTTTTATTATAGAGGCGGCTGTCTCACATAAAGAAGAAGTCCATACCTCTAATTGGATCATCATTGGATCATTTTCTTTTATTTTATTATTACTTGATTTTAATTCCTTTAATAATCTATTTCTTTGAGCAAGCAGTCTCGAATATAATTGCAGATTTTTAAAATAAGATGGCCTTAATTGAGATATTAACAAATCTATAAATCTTCTTCTTGTAGAAGGTCCTTCCTTTACCAGCATTAAATCTTCAGGTGCAAAAATAACAGCATGAAAAAGACCCATCAAATCACTTATACGCTCAACTTTTAAGCCATTATGGAAAATATGCCTTACTGCTTTTGATCTTTTAGAATCACCTGATACAGAATCTAAATATTGAATAGAAAGAGTATCTTTACTTCCATTATCATTTATATAATCAATAGTAACAAGATACTGATCTGATCCATTAAAAATCAAATCAGTATCTTTACTTGTTCTATGAGATCTGGCACATGCACAAAGATAAATTGCTTCAAGAATATTTGTTTTTCCCTGAGCATTATCGCCAAAAAAAACATTTATTCCACTTTCTACTTTAATGGACTGATCATCATAATTTCTAAATTTTTCAAGTTTTATATTCTCTATTTGCATAATCAGCGGCGCAAAGGCAATACCAGATAAGAGAATTCATCACTATCAAGAGGTTTCAAAACGCAAGGACCCATATTTCCATTAAAAATAATAGCTATTTCATCTTCATCAATAACCTTTAAAGCATCCATAAAATATCTGGGATTAAAATCAATATCAATTTTATTTCCTTGAACAGAAACTTGCAATTCCTCTCTCAAAGTACCTATTTCAGTACTGGCACTAACTATTAAATTATCTTCATCTGTTGTAGTAAGTCTAACAGGATATCTTCTATCTTCAGATGTTATAACCAAAGAAGCTCTCTCTACAGCAGACATCATAGCCTGTGGAGAAATGGTAATAGTTGTCTCTGCTGTTTGAGGCAAAATACTGCGGTAATTCATATATTCACCTTGAATTAAACGAGCTACAAGCTTAACCTTACCTGTATTGAACATTATATGGTTTCTAGAAGTATATATATCTACAAAATCTTCCTGAGTACTTGAAAGAATTCTCCCTACTTCAGCAAGAGCTTTACCTGGAACAATAAAATTAACATCTGGCAAATCTTCCTCAAATTCATTTTTTCTCAATGCTAATCTAAAACCATCTATTGAAACCATTTCAATAAACTTACCTTCACTCTTAAAATAGACACCGTTAAGAGTTTGCCTGTTTTCATCTGTACTTACTGCAAAAATAGTCTGCCTTATCATATCCTTAAGCATATGTTGTTTCATTTTAAGTTGCTGTTCATCGTCTACAACAGGAATTTTAGGATAATCATCTGCAGCCTGTCCTTTTATAGAAAAATGTGCATTACCACATTCTATTTTTATAGATAAATTATCACCTGATTCAATAGTAACAACATCTTCAGGCATTTTGCGTATAATATCTCCAAACATACGTGAATTAACAACCAGACTTCCTGATTCAGGAACATCTGCTTCAATAAGACATTCTATCCCTGTTTCAAGATCATAACCTGTAAGTTTAATATTCTGATCAGCTTCAATCAAAATACCATCAAGAACAGGTATTGTTGACCTGGTAGCAACTGCTTTTTGTACAATACTAATGCTTTCCATTAAGCGTTCTCTGGAGCAAATAACTTTCATCTGGTTTTCCTCCCAATTTACTGTTTATATCTTTTGTCCTGTTTATATCATCCTGGATGATATTTCTTCGTGTTCTTCTTATAGGCTGTTGATTATGTTAATAAGTGCGTAGAGCCCTTAAAACAGTGAATTTATGCTGTTGAAAAAGTGTTAACATATCTATGGATAAAAAGCAGCTTTATATACAGCTTATCCCCTACAACTTTTATCCCAAGCTAATCCACATCCCTTTCCACTGGCTTTTATCCACATATACACATTTAGTATGTGGATAACTGTTCAAATGTTCGTTATTACAAAAAAGACTACATAAAAATTATACAGCAAGTCTCTTTTTTATATCTTCCAATGCTCTTGCAACTTCAGGTCTTTTTTCTAGATCATCAGTAATCTTGTTACAGGCATGCATCACCGTAGTATGATCTCTATTACCAAATTCCTGTCCTATTTGCGGCAAGGTCATATTGAGCATGTTACGGCACAAATACATAGCTATTTGCCTTGGATTTGTTATTTCCTTGTTTCGTCTATTTGATTTAAGATCTTCCACACTGACATGATAATATCTTGAAACAACATCCATAACTACAGAACAGGTAACCTTTTTAACTGTAGTAGGTTGAATCTGATCTTTAAGAGCTTCTTTAGCTATTTCTATTGTAATATTACCAGCAAGAGCTGCATAGCATAAAACAGTATTAAAAGCTCCTTCCAATTCTCTTATATTGGAAGCTATGTTTGTTGCAATATAATCATAAACTTCATCAGGAACAATCGTATTACTTAATTGTGCTCTTCTTCGCAAAATAGCAACTCTTGTTTCATAATCAGGAGGGGTAATATCTATAGTAAGACCACTTGAGAATCTCGTTCTAAGTCTTTCCTCAAGAGAAGCAAGACTTTGTGGTGGTTTATCACAAGTCATAATGATATTTTTGCCAGACTCATATAAAGTATTGAAGGTATGGAAAAATTCTATCTGCATTTGTTCTTTACCTTCAATAAATTGTATATCATCAATCAGAAGCATGTCTGCATTACGATACTTACTCCGGAAATCATCATATTTATTTTCCTTAATTGTATAAATGAATTCATTAACAAATTGTTCGCATTGAACATAAAGAATCTTTTTGTTAGGAAAAGATTCAACTATATGATTACCTATGGCATGCATCAAGTGAGTTTTACCAAGACCTGAACCGCCATATAAGAATAAAGGATTATAATTACGTCCACCTTCAGTTGTGGCAATACCAACACAGGCAGCATGTGCATACCTATTACCACTGCCGACAACGAAAGAATCAAAAGTGTATTGAGGATTTAGTCTGCTTTGATTAGTTGTTCTTTCTGAACCATTGTTATTTTCTGGATTGCATGGCTCCATAGGTATATCCGGTAATGAAACAGGATCAGGCTTACCCACCATTATTTCCACATCATAATCAGTAGATGTTGCAACTTTGATAGTATTTTTTATCAAAGGAATATACTGATCAACAAACCCTTTATGAAAATCATTAGGGACAGACAGAACAAAAACACCATTATCGGCAGAAATAGCCTCCATGGGTTCTATCCAGGTGTTAAGGCTGATCTCGGAAATCTCATTCTCCAGTAATTTTAAAGCTCGCTGCCAAACTGCTACAGCATCAGGTTGCATCATTGATTACACCATCCTATTAATATAAAAGCTACCCTATATATTATCAGAAAGCGGCAATAGTTAGAATAGCTTAAAATATAATACTAATCTATTTTAAGAACAATAATGAGCCTTGTTTGTGATATACTCGAAAAGTAAATGTCAGGAGGTCAAATATATGGATTATATGTTTTTTGCCATAAATTCGATCTGTTTTGGAGCGATAGTTTTGCTGTTATTCTGGAGAATGAGCCATAACAACGGTGATCTTCTGCTCAGACACTGGATTATAGCAGTTTTGTCAGGAATTGTATTTTATATATTAAACCAAAATATATTCAGTAGAATAGCTATTTTGTATTTCTTTATAAATATAGCTGTGCCTGTAATAATGCTATTTGTTCTTTTTACACTGTTATGGACTCATAAACAATCTGAATAAAAAGGTAAAATATGAATTCGAAGATAATTGAAAAAGATTTGTATTCCACTAAAAATAATGTTGTAGAAGAAAAAAAAGTTTTACTATTTGATCTTGGAAATATTCTGGTTAGATTAAATAGTGTAGATTTGTTGTGGCAAGAAAACAGTAATATGGTTGAATCTGATATTTGTCAGCAAAGATGGTCGGATTGTATGGCTGTTTATGAACTTGAAACAGGTAAAATAAATGATTTTTATCTGTTTTATGAAAAAGCAGTTCAGCAAATGGGATTAAATAATATAGACTACAAAAAATTTAATAAATATTTTATAGAGATAATAGGAGATGTTTTTGAAGAAACACATCATATTTTAAGTATTCTTAAATCTAAATACCGCCTTATGATTTTATCAAATACAAGTGAAAAGCATTGGTTATATTGTAGAGATGAGTTGAAATTGGGACAGTATTTTGAAAAAGCCTATCTTTCTTATGAAATGGGATATATGAAGCCAGACATAAAAATATATAAATCAATGCTGGCTGATATTAATGTTAATCCGCAAAACATATATTATATAGATGATAAGGAAGAAAATATAGAAGCTGCTAAGGAATTAGGTATAAATTCCTTTGTTTCATTTGGTGGAGAGCAATTATTAGCACTATTGAAAGAACTTAGGTTTATACATTAAAATAAGGTTTACGAAAAAAGGGGGTAAAAATGAGCAAGGTTGATTACTTTTCTGATAAACAAAATCCTGAATACTGGCATGATCAGGCAGATTTAAATTCCGTAAAAAAACTGCTTGGTAAAAGTATGAAATGTCCAGCTTGTGGTCAGATTCATAGTATAAGTACACAGATGATGACAGAGTCAGATAATATGGCGGAAAAAATAAATGAATATTTGCCAGATCTTAGTCTTTCCGGAAAATGTGTAATTGTAATGGATACAAATACGCAAAGAGCAGCGGGTAGTAAAATTGTTAATTCTCTGGAAAAATATAGTCCTAAAACGGTAATTTTTGAAAGAGCAGATTTGCATGCAGATGAACATTCACTGGGAAGTTTGTTAATGGCTCTCTCAGATAAGCCGGATTTTATGGTTTCCTGCGGCAGTGGTACAATAACAGACATAACAAGGTACAATTCTTATGCAACAGGAATTCCTTTTATATCGTATGCGACAGCGGCATCTGTTGATGGTTTTGCTTCAGGTACAACACCTTTGCTTGATAAGGGTTTTAAAACAACATATCCAGGAGTAGCACCAAGAGGCATATTTTATGATGCTGAGGTTTTGGCAAAAGCACCGGAAAAGATGACTGCTGCAGGTTTTGGCGATGTTTTGGCAAAAATAATAGCTTTGATAGACTGGCGACTTGCTTTTGTTGCAGAAGATGAACCATATTGTCCTTTAATTGCAGCCATTGTCGATAGAGCAGTACAGTCTTGTCTGGATCTTGCCGATGCTTTGGTAGTAAAAGATATAAAAGACAAATCAGAAGTAAAAAGAGAAATAGATTTTGCAGCCAGAGGCAGAGCCTGTATAAATCTAATGGATACATTGTCATTAACAGGTATTGCTATGCAGATGATGGGCACATCAAGACCTGCATCAGGATCAGATCATCATATATCACATTTGTTGGAAATGAGAGATATTCAACAGCATAAGCAAGGCAGTCTGCATGGTGACAAAGTAGGAATAGGGACATTGATAGGAATGACAATGTATTTGCGTCTGTTTGAAAATGATTCTCTTCCTGCTCAAAGACCACATTTAGCTGCTGATTTATGGGAAAAAGAAGTAAAAAGAGTATATGGACCTCTTGCAGATCAGGCGATTGCAAAAAACACTGCATATCCTCCTCAGGGGAAAGAATGGGATTATCAGAAAAGGCAAATAGAAAAAGCAATGGAATTATATGGATATAATTATATCCATAGATTCAAAACTTTATTGCCTTATGCCCGTGACAAAATTATGGCAATGGGAGGACCTGTCAGACCTGATCAATTAGGATACAGTAGACAAGACACTTTTGATGCTATTGCTTATGGTAAGGAAGTGAGACCCAAATTTACAACTTTACGCTTAGCCGAGAGATTCGGATGGCTATATGATTTGGCAGAAGAAATAGCAAATGGCTTACCGGAAGGTAAAATTTATTAATACAAGGTGAAAAATAAGTAGAAAAGGCAAAATTTGGAGAACAATTAATGGAGAAAGAGTTAAATGGAAGCAATATCTGATAGTCTTAGAATAAAACAATCCAGATTGCAGTGGCTGTATTTAATGATGTTTCTTATTAATTTTGCCATGATAGGATTTCTTTCTTTTACCATGTATATAACAACACATGAAATTTGCAGAGATTATGAAGCAAGAAGTTTTCTGGAAACAGCAAAATATCTGCCTACAATACCATGGCAAATACCAACATATGCTTTTTCTTTTTTTGCTCTTATGATACTGACACATATCGCCAGAAATATTTTAATAAATTATCAGAAACAGTGGATGCTGATGACATTATATATTTTTGATATTATTCTGTGCAGTCTCATAACCTATTATCTAAATTTTAGTTATAAAGGATTATATTTGCTTGTAATAGCCAGTATTTTTTTATATGTAAGTACTATTAGTATGAGAGTCTCCCTATTGGTATTTACTTTGGCAGTTTTTATTATGATGGATTATGATCTGTTAACTGTCAGAATGAACGTTGTTTCCTTACAAGACTACCTTAACTATTATTCTGAGGGAACCAGAATATCAATGTATGCTATAAAAAACTTATTAGAATCTGTTAATCAGATATTTTTCATCCTCTTCTTCTCTTTGCTAATTCAATCAAAAATAAAAGAAAATAAAGAATATATAAAACTAAACAGTATTTTACAGGAAAAAGTAGAAGAGTTAAAAATAGCAAACGATAAACTGGAGATTTTTACAAAAGAATCAATAGCCATGGCAAAAATAAAAGAAAGAAATAGACTGGCAAGGGAAATACATGATATTCTGGGACATTCTCTTACAAGTATAACTACAGGTATAGAAGCTAGTATGGCATTACTTAGTATTGATACCGATATAGCAAAAAAACAAATGAGAAAAATAAGAGATGTGGCACGAAAAGGTTTGGTTGACGTAAGAAGATCTGTACGTGAATTAAAGATAGACACTATAGAGAAATATGCACTTGTGCCGGCAATCGAAAAGTTAATAGAGGATATAAGCAGTATGTCCGACGTTAAAATAGATTTAAAAATCGAAGGCAGCATCATGAATATGCAAGACGACGAAGAGCAGACAATATACAGAATAATTCAAGAGAGCATTACTAATTCGATCAGGCATGGGCAGGCCAGCCATATTGATATAAACCTTAATTTTAAATATTATGATTTAAATCTTCTAATAACAGATAATGGTAAAGGTTGTGACATGGTAGAAAAAGGTTTTGGTTTAACACATATAGAAGAAAGAATAAAATTGCTTGGCGGATCAGTTCAGTTTGATACCAGCAAAGATCAAGGATTTACCATGCAGGCACAAATGCCGGTAAGATGGGGGAAAGCATATGATTAACTTGTTAATAGTAGATGACCAGGAGTTGTTCAGAGAAAGTCTGACATTAATAATGGAAGCCCAGCCCGAAATAAATGTCTGTGGGTCAGCATCTAATGGGAAAGAAGCTATCCAAATGGCAAATGAATTTAAACCTGATGTAATTCTCATGGATATAAGGATGCCGGAAATAAATGGAATAGAATGTATAAAAATAATCAAAGAAAAATATAAAAATATGAAAATAATTGTTTTGACAACTTTTGATGATGATGAGTATATATATGATGCTCTTAAAAATGGTGCAGATGGTTTTATGCTCAAAGGAACAACAAAAGGCGATCTTGTAAAAGCAATTGAAACTGTTCATAATCACGGAGTATCAGTAGACCCAGATATAGCAAAAAAAGTTTTTTCGATGTTTGGCAAATTGGCAAAAACGATGCCTGTATCACAAACAGCGCAAAAGGATGAATTAAATATAAATGAACTAAGCAAAAATGAAATAAAAATAATACAGCTTATTGGCAGAGGTCTGTCTAATAAAGAAATAACAAAAATACTTAATTTTAGTGAAGGGACAGTTCGTAACTATATAAGTATGATTTTGAAAAAACTAGATCTTCGTGATCGTACACAAATTGAGATTTTTGCTTTGCAGTCAAGTTTGATGCTGAAGGAAACAGATCATGATAGCGACTAATGAAGATGGGAAAAAAGAAATAAAAAAAGAAGTGTTTTTTTATTTTGCTTTTTTTTCGAAGAATAGTAAGATACGAAAAATAATAACTTCTTTGATAATAATTGCCAGCTTAACTTTGTTGCTGGCTATTATTGGATATGATAGACATAATCGTTTTCAGGAAATAACCATAGAAGTAGCCTTGTATTCTGGAACAAGCTGGAATGTACCACAAAAAAATGCATATAAAATTTACGATATAATTGCAGAAATGTTCGAAGAAGAATATGCAGATAAAAATGTTAAAATAAAATTCCGCAGTGGACAGATGATTCAAAATTATTCAGAATGGCTGGCACAGAATGTATTGTTAGGTAAAGAAGCAGATGTTTTTCTTGTGCTTGAGGAAGATTTCAGTACATATTCATTTATTGGGCTTTTTGAGGATTTAAATCCCTATATTAACCAATCTGAAACTTTTAGAAAAGAGGATTTTTACCAGCGGGCTTTAGAAGCCGGACAGTACTATGGTAAGCAGTATACCTTGCCTTTTGTAGTTGCACCTACCTTTATGGTGGCAAATAAAACCTTACTTGAGCAGGAAAATATACAGATTGATGAAGAAAACTGGACATGGGAAAAATTCTATGATGTTTGCAAAAAAGTAACCAAGGATCTTAACGGAGATGGCAGACCAGATCAATTTGGCGTTTATAATTATAGTTGGGAAAATGCTTTCTATACAAATGATAAAAGACTTTTTCCTTATGACGGCAGCAGAATCGCTTTTAAGGATGACAGACTTATTGAAGTAATAGAATATATGAAAAATCTTCATCAATTAAATCAGGGCATAGTAATAAAAGAATCTATGTTTGATCGAGGGCAGGTAGCTTTTAAGATGTTTAATTTGCCGGAATATCGCGCATACGGTACATACCCATATAGAATACTAAAATATGAGAATTTTGAATGGGAAGCTATACCTGTTCCTGAAGGCCCTCATGGTCAAAGATCTTCAAAACTGTTCACAGTACAGCTGGGAATAAGTTCACGATCAAAAAATAAAGACATGGCTTTTGAGTTTGTACAGTATATGACTAATAACCCGCAGGCACAGGAATTGATTTGGCAGGAAACATATGCTTTACCGGCATTGAAACCTGTAGTTGATAACATTTATCAATCGGATCACCCAGAAGTTCTGGAAAATAAATTTGTTAATGCTGAACTTATAGCAGAGATAATAGAACAGTCATATCTGGATCCTCATTTCAAAAAATATTCAACACTTAAAAATCTTATGGATCAGCATATTTTCACTATTATTGCTGGTGATTTGGATATAGAAGACAATATTAAAATTTTGAAAAAAGATCTTAGCGCAGTTTTGGAGGAATAGGGATTTGTTACAAATGTGAACAATATATGTCATAAATGTAACTATAAAAAGTGATAAATGTCATAAAGAATAAGTGACAACAGACAATTAACTTACCTCTTTTTTTAAAGCATAATTTACGACAGTAACATTAGTTTGATTTTTTGAAGGAGGAAAAAAAATGAAAAAGCTAGTAGCTCTTATTCTTGCTATGATTATGCTGGTTTCTCTCGCAGCTTGTGGAGGTTCATCTGATACCACTACAACAACTGCTCCTGCAGAAACCACCGCAGCCGACGACTCAGAAGAAACCACCGCAGCAGATGGTGGAGATCAGCAGTATACATTTGGTTATACCTGTATGACAATGAATAACCCATTCTTCATTATTCTGGAAAAATCAATCCGTGATAAGGTAGAAGCAAATGGTGACATTCTGATCACAACTGATCCTGCTATGGACGTAGCAAAACAGATCAATCAGATTGAAGATATGATTACACAGGGTATAGACGCTATATTCCTTAATCCTGTTGACTGGGAAGGCGTACGTCCTGCTCTCGAATCATTAAAAGCAGAAGATATCCCCATAATCAACTTTGATACAGAAGTTAAAGACATGGAATTTGTAACTGCATATGTTGGTTCAGACAATAAAAATGCTGGTTATGTTTGTGGACTTGATCTAGTAGAACGTTTCCCAGAAGGCGGAAAAATTGTTGTTCTTGATTCTCCAACAATGAATTCAATCAATGACCGTATTGCTGGATTCATGGAAGCAATCGATGGCGCTGGTTTTGAAATCGTTGCTCAGCAGGATGCAAGAGGCGATCTGCAGACTTCACTGGAAATTACAGAAGATATTCTTCAGGCAAATCCTGACATTATAGCCATCATGGGCGGTAATGATCCTACAGCTCTGGGAGCACTTGCTGCTTGTAAGGCTGCAAATCTTCCTGACATTCTGATCTATGGTGTTGACGGTTCACCTGAAGCAAAAGCTGAAATCGCAACAGGCGGACAGTTTGCTGGTTCAGGAGCTCAATCACCAATATCAATTGGTGAAATGTCAGTAGACGTTGCTTACCAGGTTCTTAAGGGAGAAGCTTTTGAAGAAAGAGTACCAGTTCCTACATTCCTCATCAACAATGATAATGTAGAACAGTACGGTACAGAAGGCTGGCAGTAATTCTTAAAACCTAAGGTTTAGAATTACAGATAAATCTTCTAAGTAAGTTATCATCCGAGGCGTTTTATCTGGCTGCTGCCGGATAGAACGCTTCCGTGTTGAAAGATAAAAAGAAAGTAGGTGCATCTTTGGAGAGTAAAGTCCTTCTTCAAATGAAAAATATACATAAACAATTTCCAGGTGTATATGCTCTGAAAAATGTTGATTTCGAGTTACAAGCCGGAGAGGTGCATGCACTTTTGGGTGAAAACGGTGCAGGTAAATCAACTCTGATCAAAGTTCTTGGAGGCATATATAATGTAGACCAGGGCGATATATACATCGAGGGCAAAAAAGTAATTATTAACAATGTTGCTGATGCTAAGAAAAACAAAATCAGTATTATTCATCAGGAACTTGTTCTGGTGCCCTATATGTCTGTAGCAGAGAATATCTTTCTTGGAAGAGAACCGATCAACGCTTTACGCATGATTGATTATACACAAATGAATGATCAGGCACAGGAACTACTGGATTCATATGGTCTGAATATAAAAGCAACAAGCAAACTTGGTAATCTAACCACTGCAAATCAGCAGATGATAGAAATAATTAAGGCCATCTCCGTAAATGCCAAAATACTGGTCATGGATGAGCCGACATCCTCTCTTTCTGAAAAAGAAGTAGATTATCTTTTCGAAACTATCCGCAGATTAAAATCTGAAGGAGTAGGTATTATATACATTTCTCATAGAATGTCTGAATTAAATACAATATCTGATCGTGTTACGGTAATGAGGGACGGCGAATATGTTGGAACAAAAGTAACAGCCGAAACAGATAACAATGAATTGATATCCATGATGGTTGGAAGATCTCTGACCAATTATTATACAAGAACATATTCGGCAACAGATGAAACTATTTTGGAAGTAAAAGACCTTAATAGTGGTAATTTTCTCAAAAATATTAATTTTGATCTTAAAAAAGGTGAAATACTTGGCTTTGCCGGATTAGTAGGTGCAGGCAGAAGTGAAGTGATGCGCTGTATTTTTGGGGTAGATCCGATAGAATCTGGCGAAATTATAATCAATAATGAGAAAAAAGAGATTAAGAATCCGGAAATAGCTATGCAAAATGGTTTAGCTTTAGTACCAGAAAGCCGCAAAGAGGAAGCTTTGTTTTTACAGCAAAGTGTTCAGTTTAACACAACTATCAAAGTTCTTCAGCATTTTATCAAAGGTGTATTTGTAAATTCTCAAAAAGAAATAGATATAGCCCAAAAATATGTTGATGATATGTCTATCAAGACCCCAAGTCTTCGTCAGGTTGTGGGTAATCTTAGTGGTGGGAATCAACAAAAAGTTGTTATTGGCAGATGGCTGGCAACAGCTCCTAAAATTTTGATCCTGGACGAACCGACAAGAGGCGTTGATGTTGGAGCAAAAGCAGAGATTTATTCTATTATGAATGATCTAGCCAAACAGGGTGTTTCTATTATTATGGTATCTTCGGAATTGCCGGAAGTAATAAATATGAGTGACCGCGTGGTTGTTATGAGTAATGGTATAGTCGCAGGATGTCTGGATCGTAATGATTTATCTCAGGAGAAAATAATGCATCTGGCTACTTCTGCCATGTAACAATACTGAGTATTTAATTTTAATAAAATAAGTGGAGGTTTTATTATATGTCAGCTGCTAGCGTAACAAAAGCAGGAAATCGTAAAAACATTGTAGTAAGATTTTTATTGTCAATCCTGCAATTTTTAAGAGAGAATCTAGGAATACTAATTGGCTTTTTGCTTTTATGTGTTCTGTTAACCCTTAGAACCGATGTTTTTTTAACATCAAAAAATCTTTTGAATGTATTAAGACAGTTGTCAACCAATTTATATCTTGCACTGCCTATGACAATGATCATAATTCTAGGAGGCATTGACCTTTCTGTAGGTTCAACTATCGCCTTTTCAGGTGTAGTGACAGGAGGACTGATAGCTTTTAACGAAACATCAGTTCCTGTAGCTGTAATAGCTGGTTTGCTGACCGGACTGGCAGTCGGTTCATTTAATGGCCTTGTTATTTCAAAGACAACCATACCTCCTTTCATTGTGACTCTTTCTACAATGAATATAGCCAGGGGGGCTGCATATGTTTATACAGGCGGACAGCCGATCAGGGTTATGTCGGATAATTTCAATTTCATCGGTGCAGGCTATGTTGGAGTGGTACCAACCCCTGTAATATATCTTGTGGTTATTCTGATAGTTGCTTATTTTATAATGAATAGAAGCAAACTAGGCAGACATATTTATGCTGTTGGCGGGAATAGACAAGCTGCTAACTTTTCTGGAATTAAAACAGGAAGAGTACTCTTTTTTGCTTATGCTTTTAGTGGTTTGATGGCAGGTGTTGCAGGTATTGTTCTGGCATCACGTATGTTTTCCGGACAGCCTACTGCAGGCGACGGCGCTGAGATGGACGCTATAGCGGCTGTTGTTCTTGGTGGAACCAGTATGAGTGGTGGTGTTGGTAAAATAGGCGGAACAGTTATTGGTGGTCTTGTAATAGGCGTTCTCAATAATGGTTTGAATCTGCTTAATGTTAATTCTTTCTGGCAATATATAGTTAAAGGTGTTGTAATTCTGATTGCCGTTTATGTCGATAATATCAAAAAAGAACGTAGCAGCAAGGCATAATTAAAAAACAAAGACCAAATAAAAAAGCCCTATGTGTTTTATATCATGACACATAGGGCTTTTTGGTTTTTCATAGATCAGGCAAGCCAGATTCTGTTTTTTGAATTAAATTGCCAGCTTGAAGGAATATCTTTTACATCTTCATGCGGCCAATCCATAATTTTGATCAGCAACTGGTCAATATGGTCTATACCGCCGAAAGACTGTCTTATCTGTATCTTTTGAGCGGCGGCTGCACAACCTAGCTGTAATGAACTTGCAGCACTTTGCCCGTTTAATATCCCGGAGAGAACTCCTGCTATGCTGGCATCACCAGCTCCTGTAGTCGATGCTATTTTTGTCACCAGAAAACTAGGTGCAAATAGTGATTTTTCACTCCACTGACTAATTGTTTTCGGACCGCCTTTGCCACATTTATTCAATCTATCTGCAGTTGCTGTTTTCATATACAATCCTTTAAAACCCATTTTTATAATGACAACAGCACAACCCATCTCTAGTACTTTATCTGCCATATCAGGTAAAATGCTCATATCAAACAAAGAGATAAAACTTTTACCGCTCTCTCTGCTTTGCTCTACTATACTGTCAAAAAGTTTTCTATTTAACATATATACGAGTTCTTCTATACTGGGCAGAAAAATATCTGTATATGGTAAAGTTTTTTGCATAACCTGCAGCCAATCTGCTTTTCCGGCGTCAGAATCAGGATCAGGGTAGGCCATGTCAAGAGAAGTAGTAACTCCTCTTTCTTTAATCTGACTAAACATTTTCGATAGATCAACACCATTATCTTCATACATTTTACGCATCAAAGGAGGATATCCAAAATGGAAAAGTTTTGATTTGGCAATAAGATCATAGTCCAGATCATCACTGCAGAACGTATCATTAGCACCAGGATGATGCAAAAACATACGGTCTACTCCCGGCGGTGCTATAACGTATGAATAAGATGTACTGCTTTCTGGATCTATAATTAACTGCAGACCTGATTTAAAACTATCAAGCGCCTTAAGTAAACCTTGTCCGAAAAGATCATCTCCAATTTTAGCCATTAATCCTGTTGAAAAACCTAATTGTCTCAGCGCTATACCTGTATTCGACACAGTACCACCGCTGGACAGAACAGATTCTCCGACATGATTTAATCTTCCCGGTACAAACATTTCGGAAAAAGATGTTGTATGTTCTGGATCAAAGGTCGGAAGCAGATCAAGACAAAGGTGTCCTGCGACAATTACTTCCGAGGCTGAATCAGATGGAGATGATTCAAAGGATATCTCTGATTTATTCTTTTCAGTATCTGTCAGGAAAATTTTTTCAGTCATTTTGCCCTCCGATTTAATTAAATTTACTTGTGCTATTACTTGAGTTCGCCAATAATCAAGTATCGGCGAAGACTTAAGACCACAATGC
This sequence comes from Ercella succinigenes, assembly GCF_900002895.1. Lineage (NCBI taxonomy): Bacteria > Bacillati > Bacillota > Clostridia > Eubacteriales > Oscillospiraceae > Ercella > Ercella succinigenes. The sequence goes on from NZ_CDHP01000040.1 coordinate 67,047, forward strand.
TTTTGTAAAAAATCTTCCGTGCCATAATTTGAAAGCCAGGCTTTCATTTGCTCCACCGTTGGATCATTTTCTGCATCAAAGCAAATTGCTGCAGCTATACCTAAAGCTATTTCGGAAGGTCTACCATTATGTTTTAGGACATAATGCAAAGCCCCTGCCAGCCTGTCATCTGCAGCTAATTTACGTAAAGGATCACGTCCTACTCTGATAACCGTATCTTGCAGTTTATGATTACCAAACCTGCTAATAAGATCCTCAATATGAAGATCAATCTGTTCATAGTCTATCAGATATTCCGTTGACAATGCCATGCCCACCTGCTGCATCGCTGTTCTAACTGATTTCTGAATATTTTTATCTTCTATTGCCTGTGCGATAGTGCTATAACCTGATAGATAGCCGAGAAAAGCAGTCAAAGCATGTCCCATATTATGAATGTATAATTTTCTCTGATGATAAAAGTGAAAAGGAGTAAAAGCCATAATGTTTTTTATCTGAGGTATTTCTGCCTTAAAACCGGCAGCATCAACCGGCAGATCAGAATATGGCTCACTGCGAATAAGAAGAGGATTATTTTTTTTGTCCTTTTCTGAAAGTACAGGAACCATTCTGCCGATAGAAGTTTCAACAAAACCAACTTTATTTTCGAGCATCATTTTAAGATCAGGATTCTGTTCTGCTATTAATGATCTAAGATAATCCCCTGCTCCAATCTTATTTTCACAAACAAGTATATCTACAGCCTTATAATTACCTTCTTTTTTCCTATTAGCGAAAGCTTCTGCAAGTGGCTTGGCAATCAAAGGCAAAATAGGAACTCCTACAGCAGTGGCGATAATATCAGCCTGTAAGATAGCTTTATTAACATCCTTTTGTTTTTGGATCATTATCGCGCTAACAGGACCGATTTTAGAAGTCGTGTCAGTATCATTGCTAATAAGCTGTAAAGGATAATACCTTTCTTTATTTAATTTCGCTACCAGAGTTTCGGCCGCATCAACAAAAATAACATCATAACCAGACTGAGAAAAAATCTGACCAATAAAACCTCTGCCTATATTACCTGCTCCAAAAATAACAATAACCGGTTTCTTTACCACGATAATAACTCCTTGCAAAAAATCTAAATACACAAATATCTCCAGACAAAGAATAACAAAACCAGTCATATTTGTAAACACTTTTTACAAATATGAAAATATCTGTTTATGCTTATGCTACAATTAAATCTGAGATATTTATGATAATAAATAGATTGATCTAAAATCTATACTACTAACTTTTCTGCTAAAATACTAAGTAAGACATTTTGTATAATTGTGAAGGAAGTTTACTATGACAAAATCAGAACGAACAACTCGAAAAGCAAAGAATCTTCAATATATACGCAGTTCAAACAGAGCCGGTATCTTTCGGTATCTATCCATAAATGGACAGGCTACCCGAATGGATCTTACCAGGTATCTGGGTCTTAGCAAAATGGCTATCAGTAATATAGTCAATGAATTGCTGGAAGAAGGATTGGTAACGGAGACGGCAATTTCGGAATCAGATTCGATCGATGAAGGTAGATCCGCCGGGAGAAAATCTCTTTTTTTGAAAATTGTTCCAGAAAGATTTGCTGCCATAGGTATATATTTATCAAGAGATAATGTTCAGGCTGTAATAGCTGATATAACAGGGAATGTTTATCAAACCTGGAAGGAATCTCTAGAACTTTCAGATGAGTATGGCGCAGAAAAAAACAAGAATCTTTTGATTTATACTTTTGCAAAAATAACAGAAAGTATAAAAAATGACCTGCAAAGAAGCTGGAAAAACATGAAAATTCTGGGTATAGGATTATGCTCAATTGGTCCGCTTGATATAAAAAAGGGATTGTTGCTTGATCCTCCCAATTTTTATGGCATAGAAATGATAGATATAAAAGCATTACTTTCTGTTCAATTCAAAATGCCTGTATGGTTGGATAATGATATGAATGCAGCAGCATGGGCGGAACATCTGTATGGAGCAGCTCGGGATCAACAGCATTGTATATATTTGGGACTTTCAAATGGTATTGGAGCAGGAATAATAGCTTATGGTAGAATTTTTCAGGGCAGCGAAGGGTATGCCGGTGAAATAGGACATATAAGTATAAATATGGATGGCCCTAAATGCAATTGCGGGCAAAGAGGATGTCTGGAAGCTTATTTAAGCTTACCAAAAGTTTTTTCGGCGACAAAAACAACTTCTGTGGAAGCTCTAGTGAAAAAAAGTCAAAAAAGCAAAGTTTTATTAAAGAGCTGGCAGGACGAATATATTAGAGCTTTAACTATAGGATTAATAAATATTGTTAATACTTTAGACCCTGATGTAGTTTTGCTGGGACATGAAGGTGCGGTATTAGTTGAAAAAGAAATTGCAACAATTGAAAAAAATGTCAATTCTGGTATTTTTCAAAGAAGAGGTAAATCGGTACATATAGGAATATCAAAATTCAGAGAAAGATCACCTCTTGCGGGCTCTGTTTCTCTGGTCTTCCAGGCTGTTTTCAGAGGTGATCTGGAACCGGGAGGCAAGAATGTTTGAAATCCGGAATTTGATTTTCAAAAAAATTCTTAATATAGATCATCTGAAAATAGACAGATCCATTACTTGCTTAACAGGCCCCTCTGGATGTGGTAAATCGACTTTGCTGAGAATGTTAAATAAAATGGAAGTGCCTGATTCTGGTACTATTGAGTATAAAGGTGAAGATCTACAGAATATAGATACAATTAACTTGCGCAGGCAAGTTACGATGTTGCCTCAGACCGCTGTTATCTATGAAGGCAATGTTAAAGATAATCTATTGATTGGTTTTAAAATGCAGCATCGAGAGACTCCTTCTGATGATGCGCTAAATGAAATGTTGATTAAAATGCAGTTAAAACTTGATCTGTCAGCAGAAGTAAAGAAATTATCCGGTGGTGAAAAGCAAAGATTATGTCTGGCGAGAGTATTGCTGCTTGATTCGGAGGTATATCTCCTGGATGAGCCAGGATCTGCTCTTGATCCCAATAATGAGGCAATAATAATGTCAAGGCTTGTCGAATTTATTCGTGAAAGAAAAAAGCAACTGATAATGGTAACACATTCTTTTGATAAAGTAGAGGAATATACAGATCATCTTATTCAAATGGAAGGAGGCAGAATACTTAGTGAATGATGTAATGAATCTTTCTTTCTGGCAGCTGGGTATTGCCTACGTTTTTGTTATAATTTTGCTTCTGATAGTCCGTTGGCGTGGCATTCGCCGTGAGAGACTTATTCTACTGGCTTCGATTAGAATGACAATCCAGCTCATGTTAATGGGATACTGGCTGCTTTATGTCTTTAACAATCCCAGCTGGTGGCTAAGTTCGATTATGCTTTTGATCATGCTGGGTTTTGCAACCTGGAATATTTTTAAAAGAGTTCCTTATATTATTTCTGCAAAAATGAAAATTCTAATTGCAGCAGCACTTTTTGGCGGTAGTTTAATATCTGTGCTTATATTTATAATCGCAGTAGTTCAGGTCAATCCGTGGTATGAACCGCAGTATATTATACCTATAAGTGGCATGATTGTCGGTAATTCAATGACTGGCATAACATTGGCACTCAATAGACTTTATAGCGACATGTCAGATAAGCGTGATTTTATTGAGAATAGCCTAATGCTTGGAGCAACACCAATAGAGGCGACAAAACCTCTTATCAATCAAGCTTTTGACACAGCACTTTTGCCCACAATAAATTCAATGCTGGGAATGGGTATTATTTCGCTTCCGGGGATGATGACCGGACAGATTCTTTCCGGTACCTTGCCGACAACGGCAATCCGTTATCAGATAGGCATCATGTTGGCTATTATGGGCAGTCTTGCTTTAACTGTTATTACTTTTCTTGTAATCGGTAGTAAATTATTTTTCAATCGATATGCTCAATTATTAGAAATAAGAAAGAGTGATAAATAGCGGCAACGCATCAATTAATAGATAAAGATTAAAATATCTATGCAAAATACCTGTAATTGCTAACTACCTGTATTTTTCAATTAATTTTTCATAGAAATCAACTGCCCGGCAGAGTTCTGAAACGGGTAGTTTTTCATCAAGCCCATGCATTCCTGAACGCAACTCTTTGGTCAGGTGAAAAGGCGTGAAGCGATAAACAGAGGGGCAAATGTCATTGAAGTGATGAGAATCACTGGCGGCAAGCATAGTATAGGGCGCAATAGTAATATCACCAAAAATTTCAGATATTGCCTCTTTCATAAATAAAGCTTGATCATTATTCAAAGAAGAAATTGGGCTGGGATTATGCTTATAAAGGACTTCGCAATCAATGTCAAGTTTAGCTGCGATTTTTTCCAGACTAGCTATAACCTCTTCAGTAGTTTGATGAACTGCTACACGCAAATTAGCTGTCACAGAAGCTGTTTCCGGCAAAACATTTGCTGCCCCGCTTCCTTGAGCCATTGTAAAAGCGCAGGTAGTCATAACCATTGCTCTTGCCTCTCCCCCACTTTTTTTTAATAATAGCGGAAGAATAGGAGCGAAAAGCCAAAGATTGCCGAATACAATTTTGAGAGGCGATTTCATTTTTGGTGCCAGACAGGAAAAAAGCTCACGTGTGACAGTGTTAAGTCTGGCCGGAAATGGAGGAGTGTTTTCTATCTCAGCAATTAACCTGGCTAACCTGCCTAAAGGAGATACTTTGGGAGGCGTACTTGCATGTCCTCCTTGAGACCGAGCAGTAAACCTGATATTTATATATCCTTTTTCACATGTTCCTATCATAGCGGTTTGACCTTCAACAGAGGGCAGTACATTATCGACAATAGCACCTCCTTCATCAAGAACAAAAGCCGGGCTGATCTCATTTTCCCTCATCCATTCGACAATTAAAGGTGCTCCATTGCCCATTATTTCTTCGTTATGAGACATAACCAGATAGATATCCTGCTCCGGTTCAAAATCCTCTTTGAGCAGGTTTTCAACGGCTTGCAGCAATGCACAAAGGCAACCTTTATCATCAACCGTACCGCGCCCCCAAACATAACCTTCTGCAATAGTTCCGGCAAAAGGATCATATTTCCAGTTTCCGGTCGCCTCAACTACATCCTGATGTGCCATCAAGATAGCAGGTTTGGAACTTTTTTTCCCTTGCCAGCGGAGAACCCTGCTAAAACCTGTAATTTTATATGTCTGCAGTCTGCTATGTGTTAAAGGATAGATTTTTTGCAAAAGCTCATATAATTCTACGAATGCTTCTTCTTTTCCACCACTCTCCAAAGATACAGTTGGACAGGCAATCATCGCAGACAAATGTTCAGCAATCTCTTTTTCTTTCTGAGCATCTGATTTTCCTGAAAAAATTTTTTTGCTTCCCGGAATTTCTTTTTTATTAAATTCAGAATTCATAATACACCCTTAAATAGTAAAAGCTTTCTATATTAATTTCTTTTTATATAAAAATCTTGCGCCGGCAATTGTAATAAGAACAGTTATAGGTATGAGGCCGCCGCTTATACTGTTTGCTATATTAACAGGCAGACTCAAGAAAAGAATGATTATAAATGCCAGCGGTAAAATTGATAATTTCCAATTACGGGAAATAAACATATACCCTAAAGCTCCAAACAAAGCGGGTATAACATTGGCAAAAGCCGGAGCAAGCACAGGTGACTGTAAAACAGGGGTAAGAGGGATCAACATTAAAACCCCTAGAATGAGAATAAGATTTGTCGTAATTGAAGAGGCAGCAACAGATAAAGTAGAAAGAATTTCCCCTTCTTCACTGTTCTGTTCAACTTTCGCCTGATCCAGAGCATTAATGGCACAAGGTATTTTGAGATTTGTCAGATTTCCTGTTATAAAGGCAAGATAGGAGGCTCCACCTCCTAGAATAGGTCCAAAAGTTATTGCCTCAATAGCACCTATGGGAATATATATAACAGCAACGCTTATAAGACCGGCAATAATTGCTTCGCTATTTGGCCAAACCTGATAATAAGCACAAAAAGCAGCAGGTATTGCCAGAAGAAGAATAATTGCAAGACCGGTCCATAAACGACCGACAAAATGAATGCTCTCACTATATGCGCTCTTTAGATTATTGTCCTTCATTTAAAACATCCAACCTTTCTGCATCAACCAATAAACCCAGCAACGATCATACCTGAAATCATACTGATCGGCAAAGCAAAGCCATCAAGCCATTTTTGCTTTTTGCTTCGAACCATATAATCACAGAAAGCATAGACAATAGCAGCTATTATCATAACAATCAAAGCTATCCAACCAGCGCGAGGACTCTGCCTGATTGTGATTATCGGATTGCCAAGAAATGTGCAGATCATACCCATAAACAAAGATGCTACAACCAGTTTGCCCCAGGTATTATCTTTTTGCTGCATATTCTTAACTTTCCCCAGATAGCTTTTAAGGAAAAAGAGATTAAACAGAGGTCCGGCAAGAATGCAAACAGTCATAACAATAACTATTGAAGCAAATATTTCTGGAGTCATATAACTTAAAAGGAGTTCTGGAAGTCCCGAAGCTCTGGCTGCACTATCTGCAGCGATAAGTTCATACTGAACTGAACCTATGACAGAAAGACGCATCCATGGAAGCGGCACGCCAAGACCTCCTGCCATAGTTATCAAACCAAGTAAAATCGCGATAGAAGGGATAACGGTGAAAACAACACTTGATCTAATCACACGCCACATTAAGGCCGGAGCAATTCCCTTCTTTATACCTGCACGCCAAGCCTTGAATAAAAAAGAAAAGGAAAGAAAGGTTATAAAAACAGCAACTATTAAACCTAGTAAATACATAAAAGAAGAATTTGCAATATCGGAGAAATCCAAAATAAAAACCCCCTGTCGAATTTATAATCTTTACAAGCAAGTATTATATCATTTAACAGGAGGCAAAAAACCAGTCAGGCAAAGAATAAATCTCAGGCATTTCTCAAATCTATTTCCAGCACGGCATAATCATAGATTTCATAATATTCATTGTAACGCACTACTAAAGCATAGAGCATATTACCTATATCCCCTAAAACATCTGCACCTACAGCATGATGTTCATTGCAGGAATTAAGCGACAGGTTATAATCATCTATATAAAAAGACGCTTCTTTGATCCTGTCAGCATATTCATTTAAGGCATCTCCAGAAAATGCACTGGCTGAATTTGCATAAAAGACTATTATCGGGCAGATTTTCATTTCAGGATAATTGCTATCTACCGGGTTAAAGTCAATCCAAATTGTACCTCCTGAAATTTCTGAGGACAAAACAGTATTTTGAAAACCCCCTTCTATGATTTTTAGGGGTACCGGTGAATCAACTACAATATCACTGGAAACAGTTTCAGATGTATCTTTTTTCTCGCTGGTTTCAACAGGTTTGCTATCTTCTGATTCTTCTATGTCGTTATCAGAATCGTTATCAGAATCATTTGCTTTTGAATTATCATCCTGATTGTCATCGTTAGTTGAAACTTTATCAAGATCGAGCGTTGCCAAAATAATCTCCGAAGTTTCTTTTTCGTTTTTTTCTGACGATGATTTCTCTGCAGTATCTGCAAGAGCAGGTAATAACGGCAGCTTATAAAAACCGACCAAATGACCGGCCAGCAAAGCCAGAACAATTACACTGACCGCTATAATTGCAGCATTTTTTTTGTTTTGCTTCTTACCTTCGGGAACTGCCCCGATTTGAGATTTGTCAGACATATTAACTGGACTACCTGGACTACCTGGACTACCTGGACTACCTGGATTGACCGGATTGACCGGATTGACCGGGTTAATATTATGATTTATATCAGCTGTAGGAGCTACGGCTGGGTTAACAGGTGCTGAAGAAGAAAAGGTTGATTTGGGATCATATGTTAAAGGTTGACTTGTTTGCTTGAATTGACCACTTGGTGAGTGAAACCAGTTTATAACCTGATAGGAATTACCTTGTGGATCCTTCTCTATCGAAGGTTGGTAAAAAAGTCCGCTTGCCTGGTCAAACATAAACCCCGGCGGAGGAGCATATAAAAATCTTGGATCATTATACAAAGGTTTTTTACAACCATTACAAAACAAAGCATTGTTACTATTTTCGTAATTACAATTTTGACAAATCATTATAGTATCTCCCAACAATTAAAGCCAGACTAGTATATCAAAAACTTCAGAAATTGATTTTGCAACCCAACCAGCTTTAGAATCCCACATCATTGTTACTTCATACTCAACCGTTTCTGTAGAAACAAATCCTTTGCTTTCTGCATCGTACATCAAATCAATAAATAATTCGGCTGCCCAAAGATATAATTGCTCGTCAGTATAGGTAGCCAGCTCATTAAGTAATTCTGGATTCTCTCGTATTTTTTCCATAACGAGAGTCTCAGGATCCATCCCTGATTCCAAAAGCGCACCAAGATCAGTTCTTTTAGTAGAGATTACTTTAACTGTAGCAAAAATATCATTATCATCGTCATACTCGACGTCTGCAATATAGAAATCTGCCAGCAAAATATTAAATGTTATAGAATCTACTACGTCTTTGCTGTTAGCACTATCGCCTGTAAGTTCAGTTAACATACCAATGTGCTCATCAAAAGCACTTTCTACTTGCAATCTTCCATCATCAGGATAATAGTCAAGAAGTTTTTCATAATTTTCAGATGAATAATAATTATTGATTAAACTACTGCCATAATCATAACCCTGAAGAGTATGTAAAATAACTTCTAGAGCAAGATCTGGAGTTGATGGCATAAGTCCTTTTATATCCTTATTATCAGTAGAATTATCCGAATTATCCGGAGGAATAGTTTCGCCTGCCGGTTTGGTTTCAATAGGTGAATTGTCTGGTGAGTCATTAGATGGGTCATTTGGTAAGTTACCTGGACCTTCATTATAAGGAGGTATATTATCTCCATCTATATTTGTAATTTTTTTAGGCGTAGGTTTACGCTTAGGATCAGGATAAGGATAAGGAATAGGCAATCTTCTGCTTATCCAGACACCTCCTACTCCTCGAAAATTTTCCTCTTCCTCTTCAATTTCTTCTTCATCAAGAACCCAGATATAATCAAAAAAATCCCACTGATAAATGTCTTCACCAATTCTCTGTCGTATTTTATAATCGTTTTTTATTTGCTCATATTTCTGACTATAAAGATCCCATTCCCCCATACTATCCGAAGGTTGAGCATCATTTATAAGAGGATCATTGTCTACGGAACTGCGATATTCTTTTCTCAATACTATTCTTACAGGATTTCCTGAGGCATCATACTCATAATAAATAATTTTGCCGTCAATTAATTGAAATGTGCCGGTACATTTAGCTCTTGATACAGGCCGCATGATATCGGTATTGGGTATATGTTCGTAGATGATTTGATCAGTATTGTCAATAAAATAAAGTTTATCACCGTCACTTTGCATATTATAAGCATCAAAAATATCTTTTACTATATTTTCTTTTAAATCATAACGAACAATTATCCTTTTATTTGCGTTTGTAAAAATATTACCTTCTTGTGTTTCTACCTCAATATAGGCGATTTCATCATAAATTTTCATGTCTATAACTTTAGAGGCAGGATCATCTAATAAATCAATATCCTGAATATTTCCCTCCTGATTAAAAACGACAAAAGAAGAATCCAGCTCTGAAAATGAATACTTATATGAATTAGTAGTGTTTGACAGCGAAACTTTCTCCCCAGGTATGTTTTGTGCGGACAGTTGAGCTTTGCCAAATTTTTCCAGTCCGGTAGAAGCATTATTTTTGATACAAACTGATACTAATTCGCCTTGCATCAAATACATTTTATAATGAAAATTATCAGTAGTCTTAAAAATTTCGATATCATCAAAATCATCAGAATTTTCATTTAGTGAAAGTATCCCGGTAACACAATATAAGCTGCCACCAAAAGTGATATTGGCATCATTCTCATTAGCATGCTCGATCGCTGCTAAAGGACTATCGGCTTTCATCAGATAAGTTTCTTTCAGCTTACCAAAATTATCTGATTTTGTGTCAAGATCTATCTGTTCAAAAAGACAAGCACTCAGATCAGTGAAAAACAGCCTGTCACCGCAAACATTTAGATTAGCAACAGCAAAATCTGTCAAAGCGTATGCTTTTTGGCCTATTTTAGCAGTATACAATTTGCCGTCATCCTCCAGATTAGAGAAAAACAGGCGATCACCCTGACTTGTAAAAAATCCGCCATTGTCTATATTTTCTGGAAGATTACCGTAAAGATTATTGCCGTCTTTATCTACAGGCAAATCAAGAGCTTTCATTTCGGCTTTGCCAGAAAGCCAATTGAGAATTCCTTTGAAAGAAACCTCTTCCGGTTTTTCAACAATAGCAAGTCTAACTATGGAAAAAAACATGCCTGCCAGCAAAGCAAAAACCATCAGCAGAATTATTTTACGCTCTACCGGAAATTTAGTAGTTTTTTTAGTAATATTTTTAGTGTTTTGTGCCATTTTTACTCCCCTTGGTAAAATCAGTAAATACTTATAAAACAAGCTAAAACCAATATATACTTATCATGAGAAATATTACAAATAAACGAAAGAACAATGTATAGAAAATATTCACAAATTTATGGAGAGGATTGCGTATTTGACACTTCGTTCCAGAAAGATAAGATCTCTTCTCTCTGAAAAAAGATGAAATCTGTGTCTATTTGGACAGTTTTTATATCATCTATCCGCAAAGGATCATCACTGTCGATATCATCTCTTACAGACCATGCACCTCTTTGTAGATAGGGTTTATATCCTTCCCCCTGACCATCTGATTCTCCCATTAGCCAACGAATAAATAACTTGGCACTGTTTATATTGGGTGAACCTGATGCAATCATTACACAATTAGGAGAATATGTTCCAGTGAAAGGTTCTATTTCGAAAATAGGTTCAATGCGGTAGCCTAAAGCAGACTCCCTTGCTTTACTGGAAAGAATAAAAGCCAGGTCATAATCATTCTGTCCCGGGCTTCCCAATAATTCAACAGCTTCGTCACTTGAATTTATAATAACAGGGTTTTGCGCAGCCAGAAGTCTTAGGAAATACTTGCCTATAGGCTCTTCTTGATCATAGTTATGACCAAAGTAATTTGTATAGGATTCCATCAGAATCTCTTCATCTTGATAAATTACACTAAGAATACCTAATGTGCTGATTGACTTATGAGGATTGCTCATGATGATTCGGTTATAAAATCTTGATTCGGTTATCTGCCACCAGTTTGAAACAGGAGACTGTTCATATAAATCGCTATTATAGAATAATTGCATTATTTCAATCAAAACATTCAGCATAATATCTGAATCTTCAGGCTTAATGTGCGCACCTATATCAGGTGGCACATAATTTTGCAAAAGACCTTCCAAAAAAAGTTCATTATACATGTCGCCGTTATTATTACTTGCAAAAATAATATCACAGACATAATTTTGAGAGGCGTGATTTTCTTTTAGCATGTCAAAAAGATCTCCGGTTCTCATATCATAAATAAAAACTGTTAAGCCCGGATATTCTTTTTCAAAAGACTCTTTAACGTCCATCATTCTGGTCGAAATTGAGTAAATAATCAGGGTATCTTCTTTTAACGCTGCCTGATAAAGTTCTTCCGGATCTTCATACTCATCAAGTGCTGCCTCTATTTTCCATTGTTCAAAAGGATCTGAATCGACTTTTTTTTGTTCCAGACAACCAGCAATAAAAAAACAAGAAAAACAAAATACAACAATTGCAATTAAAAATCTAAAATATATTTTCATTCGCCAACCTCATTACTTATGCCATACCATGATTTTTCTGCAGCTGAAATGATTTCGGATAAATCTTGGTTTTCAAGTTTTTTCAGATAATCAGACCAACTTTTATCGTTTTTAGGATTTACTTTACCAGAGACAAAATCGGAAATGCTTTTTAAAACAATATTATCTATAATTTTTATTTTTGTTTCCATGTAGAAATTATTATCATCAGAAAAATTTAAGGAAATCAAGTATTCCTGCGGAAAAAACTTGCTGTATACCATATAGGTTCTGGCATCCATATAAGTAGAGTCTGCCTGTATGCCATTCCATGAAATACCATCAATATATTTTGCATATCCCCAATAAGGTCCTGTATCACGCAGATGACTGTTTTGCGGTTTTTCATCAAGCGGTCTGTTAACCTTTATCAGAGCTTGTGAACCATAGAGATCGAGGTCATTTTCATTTGCATGCTGCCAGTCCACATTATACTGGCCATATCTTCCTCTTAAGAAAGCATCTTCGCTATACATTAATTCAAAAAGCTCAAAAACTTGTTCAGCCTGGTCTGAAGAATTTAGAATAAATCCATGAACAGAGGGAAGAGCAGTTTTTCTGACAATATTTGCCTTTTTATTATCAAAAGATAAAGGCGGAACCTGAACAAAAGCACCAATGATTTCGGGCGAGTTAGAAAGCATTATTTCAGTAACGCTGGAACAGGTTAAAGCCCCAACAAGGGAACGAGGATCGTTTACCAGCTGCATAAGCTGATTTTTGGTGAAATCAAAATTTGAACTGTGTAAAAGATCTTCAGAATATAACTGGTTCAGATAAATCATTGCTTTTCGCCATCCATCAGAAACGGGGGCAAAAACAAGATTGCCTTCTTCTAAGTAAAATCTTGAATTATCAACATCATTGTAGACAAAAGAATTTATCAGAAAATCATAAGACCTTAGTCCAAGACTCTCAAAAGAACCTACTAAGGGAAGCTCATCCTTGATACCATTGCCATTAGGATCATTGTCGCGAAAAGCTCTTAAAACATTTATTAAATCGTCAATAGTTCTTGGTATTTCAAGATTTAGATTTGCCAGCCATTTTTGATTAATCCACAAAATCTGATCGACAGAATGTTGATTAGAAAGATCTATTCCCGGCATATAATAAATATTGCCATCCGAATGCGAGATATAATTTGCAAGATCATATTCTTGCACTTGACTGAAACAATCAAGAACCAAATCTGATTGGTCAATATATTCATTTAGTGGCATAATTTTGCCTTCCTAACCATATTGATTAACTTTTGCAATTGTTTCCAGACGGCTGTTCTGATCGGATAAAGAAAAAAATGCATCAATATCAGTGCTTTCGGAATAAAGTAATATATCAAGGTAAGTATTTATCTGTGCAGGAGAAATTAAAATCAAATCTATCTTACGTTTAATGTTTTCTTCCAGCCATAATTTATAATTATTTGTTTTAACATCTCTGACCAAGGAATCAGAACGCATCACGATTGCCAGAGGTTCATTGGCAAAATTATTTGCATTATCATCTGAAGAAGGCGAAACAAATTTGTCAATAATGCTACACCCACCTACTATAAATGAAGCAAGTATAATAACAAGGCATAGCCAAAATGCGCGGATACGAAATTTTCTGATCACCCTTCTACCTCAAAAAATAATTATAATTCTGTTGTTCAAAAAACAAAAATAATATACTGTATATAAGAGAATGTTTAATAATTATACTATAAAATAAATAATTGATAAAAACATTTTATATGCGGAGGCTCTCTTTAATGCACGGAGTATATCTGATCGATGATGACCATTATATTATAGAGGATCTTAAACAAACCGTACCATGGCTTGATAATGGCTTTGAAGTTATAGGATCACAAACCGATCCTCAGAAAGCAATTTTTGAAATCGAGAAATTGCAACCTGAAGTAATATTCAGTGATCTCAGAATGCCTGGTCTAAGCGGTGTTGAGCTTCTTAGCAGTCTTCGCAGCAAACAGATAACTGCTGAAATTGTTATGTTAAGTGCCTACGGAACATTTCAGGATGCAAAAAAGTTTTTCTTAAGTGGCGGATTTGACTACTTGCTAAAACCTGTGAATATCGATGAAATAGAAATGCTATTAAAAAAAATAAGTAAAAAATTGTCAGCTGGAACGCAATCGGGAACAGATCTGGAAAAAACAACAGGATCGGAAGCCTTTGATGGGTTAATTCAATATGTGAAGAATAATTATACAAAAAAAATGACTCTTGATTATTTAAGCAACCTTTTCCACATCAGTCCCAATTATATTTGCAATCTTTTTGCCAGGCATTATGGAACAACCTTGACTCTGTTTATTACTGAATTGAGAATGCATGAAGCAGCCAGACTGGTAAAAACAACAACCAAGGCTTTTAAGGAAATAGCAATCTGTTGTGGCTATTCAGATTATTTTTATTTTTGTAAAGTTTTTAAAGATTACTATGGTATGCCTCCTGGCAAATACAGAGAAGATTTTTCTGCTTTATTCTGAAAAATCAAGAAAAAAAGACAGGGAAAAAATATATAAAATGCAAAATGTGTTCAGTAAAGGCTATTATAAAACCAGTAAAAAAACAGATCTCAAATCGAGATTTATTCTTGCTGCTTTAATTATGCTTATATTGATAATAATCATTTGGGCATTTTTCTACCTGATAGTGGCAAAAAATATCAGAGAGACAACAGAAGCGCAGCTAAAGAGCATTTCGAATCAGATTATAGGCGATCTGGGCAGTGAATTTGCCAGAGTAGAACAGTTAACACTTTTACTGGCACAAAATAAAAAAATACAAGAGATGGTTCTGACAGATAGTAATGCTAATTATTTTGAGCTTGCAGGCCTCATCCAGTCAGATATGGACAGCACACTTGATCAGATGACTCTTTTGAACAGTTTGATTTTGTATAATAAAAATGAAACTTTTTATCGTTTTTATGGCAATCTTGGTAATACCGCCTGCAAAAGAGTAGGCAATCTTCTTGATAATTATGATTATTTGAGCCATATAACTCTTACTGCCGACGAGCAGAATCTCATAGGGTATGGCTATAAAATCAGTGATGAAAATAGCGAAAAATCAGGCGGAATTGCTTTGCTGATTGATGAAACGACCTGGCTTAATCAATTATCGGAATATTATCTGGAAGAAACTTTTCATGTTGTACTGGTATCAGATAATGAAATTGTTCTTTCAAACTTCCCTGAATACTTGAATCAGTCAGTCGAAGTGATTGAGCAGGATATACCTTTTTATGTAAAAAGCCGAATAGGCATCTCAGGATATGATATGCTCGTAGCAACAACCTCGACATCTTTTGAAAATTCAATGCTTTTTTTTACTTTTGCTACGATTGTAACAACTATAATATTCTTAATGATTATAGCAACATATGGAGTTGTTATTCATCGCCAATTATTCAAACCGATGATATATGTGATAGAACAGATATCTGATCTGGAGATAACAGCAGAACCAGAACTTTTAGAACCGATCAACAATCCTGATTTTGATAAACTTGTGTACCAGATTAATAAGCTTCTAATAAGAATTGAGAAAAAAAATAGGCTTATTCAGGAGGCAAATAATCGAGTTCTTGATGCTGAACTGGAAAATCAAAAAGCAATCATTTATGCGTTAAAGAAACAGATTAATGCACATTTTACAGTAAACAGCATTAACATAATAAAGATTCTTATTTCAAAAGGAGAACTGGAAAAGGCCCGTTTTATGTGTTCGGGGCTCTCTGCACTTATAAGCTATGCCTATAATGAAGATGACTGGGTCAATGCCTGGGATGAATTTGAGCTTTTGCAAACATATGTTGAAATAATGAATATAAGATA
This sequence comes from Ercella succinigenes, assembly GCF_900002895.1. NCBI lineage: Bacteria > Bacillati > Bacillota > Clostridia > Eubacteriales > Oscillospiraceae > Ercella > Ercella succinigenes. The sequence goes on from NZ_CDHP01000040.1 coordinate 82,767, forward strand.
TCAAAACAGAATTTTGTTGGAAATGAATCTAGATGATCGTTTAATGGATAATAAAATGCCAAGAATGCTTCTACAGCCGATTATTGAAAATTCTATGATACATGGGCTAATAGAAACGCAAAAACAGGGCAAAATATTAATTACAGCAAAAATAATTAAATTTGGTGATCTTTTCATAGAAACTAAAGCTATGTGGGAAGAAAAGCAAAAATATACCGTAAACAATAACATATCTCAAAATAATAGTTTCAGAATATCGCAAGCAAATTTCTCAGAAGATCAAAAAGTTATCTTTATAGAAATTTATGATAATGGTAAAGGCATATCTGAACAGGAGCTATGTGATCTGAAAAAAACGCTTGAAACTCAAACAAAAAACGAGAGTAATGTTTCTGGAATATCGCATATTGCATTGAGCAATGTTAAGAAAAGATTAATGTCTTATTTCCCGCAAAATTTTATTTTTGAAATTTCTTCGGAAACCTCTTTGGGGAAAGGCTTTTCAGTAAAAATAATTATTGCTGCGGATAAATGCCATTAATTTCAACTTCATAGATGCCTACAAAGCAATGTGAAAATTTTCTATACCTGAATAATTATTTTACAAATAAAATTTATTACAATGCTATTTCATTTTAAATGATCTGCGACAGACAATAAGTTAGCATTTAAATATGTTTGAGAATATTTATTTGCAGTTTTATGGAGGCAAAAAATGTATCTGGTTGACTTTGCAAAAAATTTAATGAGAAAACAAAATACCGGGTCTATAATTTATCTGGTTTTAAATCTAATAATCTACATAGCCCTATTTGGCGGATTTTCCGACATAAGTATGGCATTTTTTGCTATTCTTCTCTATGCTGCCAGTCTGGCGATTGCTCTTTCTCCCTTGGGAGAATGGATTTTGCGTATGCAATATGGCTGTAAGAAAATAAAACGCAAAGATTATATGGATAGACTCAATCCTCTTTTTCAGGAAGTCTATGCAAGAGCAAAACAGCTTGATCCAAGTATTTCAGGGGATGTGCAGCTCTTTATGAGTAATGATTCTTCCCCTAATGCTTTTGCTACAGGCAGAAAAACAATCTGTATAACAAAAGGTTTTATGAGCTACACTGATGATCAGATAAAGGGTACACTAGCACATGAGTTCGGACATTTAGCGCATAAAGATACGGATTTGCTGCTGCTTATTTCTGTAGGAAATATGCTTATGAGTGCTATTTTTGTCATTTACCGCATAATTATTGGAGCAATAATGTTTTTCTTGGCGATAGCACTTGATAGTCTGGCAACCTTGATAGGCAAAATATTTATTGATCTGTTGCTGGTTTTTGCTATGTGGTGCTGGACAAAAATCGGAATGCTTTTGGTAATGCATACAAGCAGGCAAAATGAATTTGAAGCTGATAAGTTTGCTTATGATCTAGGATATGGAAATGCTTTGGCAGTTGTTCTTGATAGTTTTGAAGATAGTTCTTCTGAAAAAGGTTTTTTTGCCCAATTAAATTCAACTCACCCTGATACCAATGACAGAATTGCTAAACTACAAGAATTAGGAGCAGGCTATAGCAATGCTTACGGACACAGTATGGAAGCAGTAAATTACTATCCTGAGCAATATGGATATGCCCATCAGACCCCTCCTGTGCTTCCGCCGATTGGTATGGGATATAACACTCCTCCTGCTGCCCCGGAAGCAAGCGGTTGGGGATATAGAGCTGAACCTGTGGGTGTGGCAGCACTTGCGCCTGCCAATAGCGGTCGGAAGGTACCTGAAAATGTAAATCAAATGAATAATGCGTATTATCCTCAGTTTGAACAGGCTCCTCAAGCAATGCCGCCGCAATTTATGCAGCAGGCACCTCAGCTTGAACAAGCACCACAGGCAGTGCCGCCGCAATTTATGCAGCAAACACCTCAGTTTGAACAGGCACCACAGGCAGTGCCGCCGCAATTTATGCAGCAGGCACCTCAGTTTGAACAGGCACCACAGGCGATGCCACCGCAATTTATGCAGCAAACACCTCAGTTTGAACAAGCACCACAGGCGATGCCACCGCAATTTATGCAGCAGACACCTCAGTTTGAACAAGCACCACAGGCAATGCCACCGCAATTTATGCAGCAGACACCTCGGTTTGAACAAACACCACATGTAGTGCCACAGCCTTATGGACAATCTTTTGTATACCCAAATTATCAGCAGCCAAATCCTTTTGGAGCGCAACCGCAGCCGCAGCAATTTGCTACCGGTTCACAACCTCAGATGCAACAACCACCGCAATTTTATTCGGCTCCGCAGTTTGTGCAAGGAGGATCAATTAATCAGCCTGAGCAGCAAAATACAATTCCTCAAAATAATCATGATTTTAATAATGTTCAAAAAGAGCCAATTCAATCTTGAATCAAATCAGTAACTATTGTTAAAATCGAAAAAGGAGGATACGGCTTATGAATGAAAGCAATCATCTAAATAATAATGCAAAGGATGTTAAGGAGAATGAAAAAGTTTATTCACCTCAGCAGCAAGCAGAAAATAATTTTGCCGGTGGAAATCAAATAAAATACTCACTGGAAAAAACAGTGGATTGTTATGGGAATCCTGTCCAAAAAGTGATTGGATATAATCCTGAAGATGGTTCAACTGCTCAGTGGATGGGGGAGATAGATTTACCGACAGATGGAGATAGGATTAAATCTGAAAATAGTAAAAAGCAATCAGACAAGCAGAAGAAAATAATTCTTTCTGCTGCTTTTGTCCTCGTATTAGTTATAAGTTTTGCGGCATCAAGTATGGCTATGGGTTTGCCCATTATCCCAAGGAAGACTGCTAATAGAGGCTCAGAAAAAGCAGAAAAGTCAATAGTGCCTACACAATTGTTGAACTTTAATGATTCTTACGCTCAAACACCTGTTCAGAATAATGAAAAAGAAAATCAAGAGAAAAAAGATGATAATGAGAGCGATGAAAAGATTGAAGTGCCAGACCAAAAAGAAGAAAAACCTGATATAGAGGAAAAAGATGAAGATCTGGAATATAAAAAAGAACAAGCTCAGAGTATTGTAGATGATATAATTTCAGATATAGAAGAAGCAGACAAAAAGGAAGAAGCCGCTCAAAATTCAAATAATAGTGTCAAAGATAGTTATCGGCCGGTATTTTTCTCTTGGGAAAAGACCGGGTATGATGCACAAGATATTGACTACAGTACTTTTCGTGCAGGTATGTGGCTAACAGAAGATGAAAAGGGTGTTTTGTATATTGATTATCCTGATTCCCCTGACTACATGACATATGATTTCTTTTATCAAGATGGAGGCTATTCTGGTTATGCAAGTGTAATGGAATCTAATGCGCCTGAAGCAGCCTGGGATGACAGTGTCGGGATTGAATTATATTATAATCCTAATAAAAATACAGTAATTATATATACTCCAGACTATTCTGAGATAATATTTTATCTGTCAAAGGCTAAATACTAACGCAATTTTGCTGCAAGGCATGTAAAGAACTGCTTTGCACACATGTAACCATTAGGGCAAAAAAACTGGGAAAGCATTTAACACCTGCTCTCCCAGTTTTTGCAACTGTTCAGATTTGAGATTTATTAACCAAACAGAGGTCCGTAAGTTTCACAAGCACGATAATCTGCGCTTTCGTTTTCGACAGTTCCAAATGCAGACCAAGCGTGTGGGCGATAGATTCGATCAGCTTCAACATTATGCATTGATACAGGTATTCTCAACATACTGGCTAGAGTTATTAACTTGTCTCCGATATGTCCATAGTTAAAAGAACCATGATTAGCACCCCAGTTTGCCATTACACTGTAAACATCTTTAAATGCACCTTCGCCTGTTGTGCGAGGGACAAACCATGTTGTCGGCCAGGTAGGATTCGTTCTTGCCTGTAAAGTCTGATTTACTTCATCTGGCAATACAGTGGTGTATCCTTCAGCGATCTGAAGAACCGGTCCTTGCCCTTCTATTTTATTAACACGTACCATCGTAATAGGCATTTCGGCCTGAGTTTCAAAGAAAGACGAATAACCGCCGCCACGGAAATAACCATTGTCAGCCGGACACCACTGTGTTGCTGCCAGACAAGCGTCTGCATCTTCACTGGTGATTTCCCAGAAAGCTTTCATGACAGGATTGCCATTGTCATCCTTCATTTTGCCGCAACCGTCGAGAGATGCAGCACCGGAGTTGATAAGATGTATAAAGCCTTCTTGAGCTTTGCCTTCAGGCTTCCAGCCTGTAACGCGTTCTATTGCTTCCGGACTCCAGTATGTGCGGACATCTGCAAAAACAGAAGCACTGTCAGCAACAAGATGTCCCAGCAGCATTGACATAGCATTTAAAGTATCATTTTCTGTTGCAACAACCATTGGCTCACGTATGCCATTCCAGTCATAAGAAGAACACAAAATTGCTTCTGAGAAGTCATGATTGGGGAAATGATCTGTCCATTGGCGCTGACCCTGAACACCGCCGGCAATAGCATTACGTCCGCAAGCTTCTTCCTCAAAGCCTATCTCGGCAAGCTTTGGATTGCCAATCATTATATCGCGGATAATCAAAGTTTGTTTGATAACACGAAGCCATTCTTCGTCTTTTTCTTCACGGCTATGCTGATAAGGGCTGCCGTCATTGCTGTCCCAACCCTCTTTACAGTATTCTTCACGCCAGGCAACAGCTTTTTTGAATTCTTCCTGATCAAAAATATTATTGGCAATACGGCGTTCGATCTCTACCTGATCAAGCCATTCAGTACGAATACCGAAATATTCCTGGAACATTTGAGCATCAATATAAGAACCGGCAATACCCATACATGTTCCACCAATATTAACGTATGATTTACCCTTCATCGTTCCTGCGGCTAAAGCTGCTTTAGCCCAAAGCAGAATTTTATCTTTAACATCTTCAGGAACACTTGTATCAGCTGAATCCTGAACATCACGTCCATAAATTGAGAATGCAGGTAATTTGCGCTGTGCATGTGCTGACATAACAGCTGCCAGATATACAGCACCGGGACGCTCTGTTCCGTTAAATCCCCAGACAGCTTTTATGGTGAGTGGATTCATATCCATTGTCTCAAGGCCATAGCACCAGCAAGGAGTAACAGTAAGAGTAGCTGTTACATTCTCAGCAGCAAATTTATCTTCGCACATAGCTGCTTCTGCAACTCCGCCTATACATGTATCTGCGATAACGCATTCTACAGGTAAGCCATTAGCATGACGTAGATTACTGCTGATCAGCTCGGCTGCTGTTTTTGCCATATTCATTGTACGTTCTTCCAATGATTCACGTACGCCGCGACGACGTCCGTCAATGCAAGGGCGGATACCAATTTTCGGCATGCGTCCAATCAGTTTGTTCACAGGTTCGTTTTTCACTTGTGGCATGTTAAACCTCCTAATATTAGCTGCAGTTATGTTTGACTGATAAAATTTTTTTGGGTGAAAGGCATTTTTGCCTGCTGTAAGATGTCTGCTAACACAACTTGCAAAGCCAGTAGTTTTCTGGTCATTTTGACCACTCTCATCCCATTTTAAATTATTAGATGCATATAAACATGGATTATTTGGTATAATCATGGAATATACGGTTTAGTTGGCAAAAAAACAATTAATAGTATTAATTGTCCGACAATTAGGTAACATTCAATTAATGCAGTTAATTATGATTGAGCAATAGCAACCTTTTTTTCGGAGAATGAAAATGGATAAAATGGAATTGGATAATCGGCCTGATTTTTATCGAGACTCAAGAGGAATCGAAAGAAATAAGCAGTTAACAAGTCATTTAAATCAGCTTGCACTTGAGTTACTTGATCATGGTCATTTTATCGGCAATCAACAATGGAATCAGTTTGATGTCATGTCCCCTTTTGGCCGACTATATTATATGATAGCAGATCATGGCTGGCTGGAAACACAAAATGGCAGAATAGATCTGCTGCCGGGACATATGTATCTGATACCTCCATACACAAAAGTTAATCTTAGAACCGCCAAAAGAATTGAAAAGTTTTACTTTCATTTTTCTTTAAGATATGCGAATACAGAAATTCTTGAGGGCATAAACAGTTGTTTTGAGCTCCCGCTTGATGAAGACAAGCTTCAGCAGATAGTAAAAATGTACCATGAAGGGTTTTTGCCAGATTTGCTTGGTCTGAAAGCTATTGCTTATGAATCTCTTGCACAGTTTATCCGTAGTCAATTACCAGATCTGAGACCAAGAATGATTCTGGCAGGTGAATATCAGCATATATATGCCTATGTTGATAATAATCTTTCGGCAAGATTATCAGCCAAAATCGTTTGCAAGGAATTAAACATGTCGTATGAAACCATAAGACGTAAATTTAGAAATGCACATGGAATAACTTTGAATCAGTATATACAAGGTAAATTGATCCAGCAGGCTTCATTGAAACTTCTTTTGACAAATCTAACAATAGCAGAGATTGCAACAGATATGGGTTATGATGATGAATTTTATTTTTCCAGAGTTTTTAAGCAAAAAATGGAGTATAGTCCTCGTGAATACCGCCGGGTGAATGCAGTTTTAAGAAAAAATTAAAAAGGACTGCCTCTTTAGTTCGATTGAACCTTCAGAGACAGTCTTGCATTGATTATAAATCAATGATTGGCCATAAATTTTTAATAACTAACTTATTCTTATTCGTACAGAATGATCTGCAGTTCAGGATCACCAAGATCGTCAGCTGTATACCAGCGGTAGCCAGTGTCGATAACTTCAGGAACGTCTTCGCCATTGATAGCCATTACTGCAGCTTTAACTGCTTCATAACCGATAGCATAAGGATCCTGTGAAACTGCACCAGCAACTGTTCCGTTTTCGATAGCATCGAGCAGCAGTTTACCTGAGTCGAAACCTACCAGCTGAACTTTACCAATCAGGTCAAGCTCTGTAACAGCATTGATAGCACCAGCGATTGAACCTTCATTAGCACCAAAGACGCCTTTTACATCAGGATTAGCCTGGAGAACAGCTTTAACCAAATCAGTTGATTTAGCATGGTCGCCATCACCGTACTGTGTTTCAAGTACTTCGATATTAGGATAATCTTTCATAGCCTCGAGGAATCCATCACGACGATGTATACCTGTCAGAGAAGTCTGATCATGAGCAATAACAAAAACTTTACCTTCTTCGCCGATCAGTTTTGCCAGCTGATGTCCTGCTTCTGCAGCAGCAGCTTTATTATCTGTAGCAGCTGTACCAAGAATTATGTCTGAATCAACACCTGAGTCAAAACCTATTACAGGTATGCCCATTTCCTGAGCTCTTTCGAGAGCAGGCATAACAGCCTGTGTGTCGAGAGCTGCCAGACAAAGAGCGGCAGGATTGTTGTTCATAGCTGTTTCAAGCATCTGAACCTGAATGTCAACGTCGCTTTCAGACGGAGGACCTTCAAATGTGATGTCTACATTAAATTCATCAGCAGCTTTTTCCGCACCCTGCATAACTGCCTGCCAGAATTTGTGCTGGAATCCTTTTGAAATAACAGGAATATAAAGTTTTTCTCCATCATCAGCCGCAGTTGTTGTGGCTTCTGTTTCATCATCGTCAGCTGGAGCTGTTGTTTCTGCGCCTGCTGTAGTTGTTGTGGTTGTAGTATCACTTCCGCCACAGCCGGCAAATAGTGCCATAGCCATTGCTAAAGTAAGAATGAGTGCAATTAATTTCTTTGCTTTCATGTCTTGAACCTCCTCAGATTGTTCATGTTTACTGTGTTTTTGGGAACACTTATCTGAACCCCCTCTTATCGGCTGTCAGACCTGGCCACAGTCAGACCAGCAGATATGGGAGGAGCTCACAAAATTAAAATGTTTAATTACCTAATAAAATAAATTGATCAGCCTCTTTTACGACGACGTACAATATCCATGTAAACGGCACCAATTACGATTGCACCTGTGGCAACCCACTGCCATTCTTGCGGTATCATAGAAATTCGCAGACCGTTCAGCAGAACGTTCATCAGAAGTGCACCGATAATAGTACCAACGATAGTACCTTCACCACCGCTCATTGATGTACCACCGATAACTACTGCGGCAAAAGCATCAAGCTCCATACCGGCTCCTTGAGCAACCTGCGCAGAATTTAACCTTGAAGCCATCAATATACCTGCAACACCGGTAAAAGCTCCACACAAAGTATAAACTCCCATTTTCCAGGCAACGGTGTTAACACCGGAAAGCCTGGTAGCTTCTTCATTACTGCCCATTGCAAAGGTGTAGCGACCAAATATGGTTTTGTTCAGAATCAGATGTCCTATTATTGCCATGCCAAAAAGTATCAGAACAGCATTAGGAACAGGCAGAGTCCAGTTTGAGTTAATAGACTTTACGGCTGAATCCAGAATAGAACCATTTGCTATTAAGCGGAAATTAGGATAATCAGTAAAATATTTGTTATTTGCACCGGTTGTTGCCAGTGACAGACCTCGGGTTATCATCATCATACCAAGCGTTGCGATAAATGGAGGTATTTTCAGCTTAGCGATAAAGAATCCATTAGTAAGACCGCAAATGGCACCGGTGATTACACAGGCAATTAAGCCAAGCCAAACCGGAACCTGATAATCAGCAACCAGGATACCCATGATAACTGATGAGAAAGTCATTACCGTACCAAGTGAAAGATCAATACCGCCGGTAATAATAACAAAAGTTCCACCGAGAGCCATAACTCCTTGAACAGCCGAGGCTCTCATTATATCAATAGTGTTGTTCAGCGAAAAAAAGTTTGGTGTTACTACGGAAAATACTACATACAAAAGCACCAGTCCACTGAAGGCCAGAAACTTCTGCATTGTGTCGGCATTAAGCTTTATGCCTCTGCTCACACTTTTTGCGCTCATATTGCTTCCCCCTGATTATTTTCTTCAGATGTCACTTTGGCAACGCTTTCGCGCATTGTGGCAAAGTGCATAATTGATTCTTGAGTAGCTTCTTTAGCTGCCAGAATTCCCGTGAGTCTACCTTCGCACATAACACATACACGATGACTCATTCTCAGAATTTCAGGCAATTCAGAAGAGATCATGATGATAGATTTACCTGAATCAGCCAATTCGTTCAGTAATTTGTAAATCTCTCCCTTGGCTCCGACATCAATACCTCTTGTAGGTTCGTCGAAGATCAGAATGTCACAATCTCTGGTAAGCCATTTACCTATAATAACTTTCTGCTGATTACCACCAGAAAGGTTTTTGACTCTTTGACGATTGCTGGGTGTTTTTGTACTCATAGCATCTACCATTTTTGTAGTCTGCTTTTGTATAGCCGGCTCGTCAATCCAGCCTATTTTGTTAGTAAAATTCGGCAATGAAGCCAAAACTGTATTAGTTGCTATGTCTAACCCAAGAGCAACACCATAGCGCTTACGGTCTTCTGAGAGATAACCGACACCATGCTGAACTGCATCACGAGGAGATTTTATATCTACCTTTTTGCCATTGATGAGAATTTCTCCGCTTTCAAACTTGTCGGCTCCGAAAATTGCTCTGGCCACTTCAGTTCTTCCAGCTCCCATCAGTCCGGCAAAACCAAGTATTTCTCCCTGATGAAGTTCAAAAGAAACATCTTTTATATGTCTGCCGCTCTTGAGGTTTTTTACCTCGAGAACAATTGGTTTGCTTTTATCAGTTTCTTTGGCATGACCTTCAACATAAATTTCACGACCTACCATCATACTGATGATTTGTTTTATTTCAACTTCTTTTGTTTTAACAGTGTCTATATAGGTTCCGTCACGCATAACTGTTATGCGATCAGATATTTGTTTTAATTCGTCCATCCTATGTGAAATATAAACAATACCAACACCTTTTGCCCGAAGATCATTAATGATACGGAACAACTCAACAATTTCCGAATCTGACAAAGCTGCAGTAGGTTCATCCATAATCAGAACATCTGCATTAAAAGATAGTGCCTTTGCAATCTCAACCATCTGTTGTCTGGCAACTGTGAGACTTGCAACCTTGGCCTTAGGACTAATGTTGATATTCATCATATCAAGTATTTCTTTGGCCTTTTTTTCGTTTTCCTTATCATTCAAGAAAAAAGACTTTCCAACACGAGATTCGCGCCCGATAAAAATATTCTGGGCAACCGTCAAATGCTGACAAAGGTTTAACTCCTGATGGATAATATTTATACCCATCTCCTGGGCTGCCCGGGGATTTTTGACCTCAATTTCCTTCCCCTTGAGAAAAATCGAACCGGCATCCTTGGTGTAGACACCCGTAAGTATCTTCATCATAGTTGATTTCCCGGCTCCGTTTTCACCAACCAGCGCATGTACCTCGCCGGAATGCAGTTCAAAACGACATTGGCTTAAAGCCTGTACGCCAGGGAAAGCTTTGTCGATGCCTTCCATCCGAATTAATTCGCTCATTAATACATTCACCTCGATTCCAGTTTTATTCTAGCAATAGTTTTTTTGAACTTACATTAAAAATATAACTGTTTATGGGTAAATTTTCATGATATAGTCACAATTTAGACACAAATCGACATTAAGCATTGGTCAAGGCAGGTTTGATTGTATGATTTGTCAGTTATAATAAATCTTTTAATTGCTAATTTGAATCTATTCTACAAGAGGAAAAACCAGTTTCTGATTTTCGGGAGCATACATATTATTCCTATCTATAAGTACGGAATCTGTATATATAACTTGCTCAATGCTTTCTCCCTGCAATAGTCTCACTGCTTCCTGTACTCCGAAATAACCCATGGCATAAGGGTTTTGTATAACTGTTGCCTCTAATTCTCCTCTGTCCAGATAGAGAACTTCTTCAGGCGTGCTGTCAACACCAAAAACTTTTATGTCTTCCTGTTCGCCCATTTCCCTAAGATCAAGAATAGCACGGACGGCACCGATAGTAGAATGTGCGTTTAAACCAACAACAACATTGATGTCTGATCTCATTTCAATACCATCCAGTACCTGCTGTCTGGCAATCTGCTCCTGAGAGTTACAATAAACAATATCGGCAATTTCAATATTATCATATTGCGAAACAGCATCAATGAAACCTGCTTCCCTGGCATCAGCAGTACTTGTGCCGGCAACGAAATTTACAAGCAAAACAGTTGCATTTCCTTCTAAAGAGTTGGCCATAGCCTGTCCAATTTTAGAACCAACAACAAAATTATCCGTTTCAATTACCGAACTTACAGAATCCAGATTGATACCAGAATCGATAGTTATCACAGGTATACCGGCTGCAATTGCAGCTGACGCCGGTTCGACCAGACGATCATAATCCGAAGCTGCAAGAAGTATAACATCCGGCTTTCTTTCTATAAGCTGGTAAAGCATATTGATTTGCTCATCGACTTCACTTTCGCGTTCTGGCCCGCGAAAGACAATATTAGCATTGTATTCTTTGCTTGCAGCATCAGCTCCGTTTTTGACTGTCTGAAAAAAGTCCGATTCTGACGTTTTAACCAGCATAGCAATTTCCCATGTTTTTTGCTGGCGGTTTGTGCAGCTGCTCATAAAAAACATAAAAGAGAGAAGAAGAGATATAATTATGAGCTGTAAGGAAAGCTTTGTTTTATTTTTTATGCTCATTCGTTTTCTTCTCCTTCCGTTTTTGGCAGCCAGATATCAACAACCGTACCTTCTTCTGGTTCACTTTCTATTTTAAGGCCATACTCTTTGCCAAAATACAATTGAATACGTTGATGTACATTTTTTACACCTATACCCGATGTTCTGCTTGGATTTATCTGGAAAATTCGTTCCAGAGTTTCTTTTGTCATACCTAAACCATTATCTCTTACTCTTAATAAGATTTTATCACCAGCATCACGTGCTTCTATCAGTATATGTCCATGATCTACAGCCTTTTCTATTCCATGGTATATAGCATTTTCCAGTATTGGCTGTAAAACAATTTTAACTGTACGACAGTTCAGAACTTCTTTGTCAGCCTCAAATGTATAGTCAAACTGGTCTTTGTAGCGGATGCTTTGAATTATCAGATAATTCTCTGCATGACGAAGCTCATCGGCTATTGTAATGAGATCATGTCCTCCACTTATGCTCAATCTGAAAAATTTTGCCAGTGCACTTACCATAGTTATTACACTCTTACTATCTCCGTCTTCTGCCAGCCAGACGATGGAGTCCAGGGTATTATAGAGAAAATGAGGATTTATTTGTGCCTGCAAAGCTTTCATTTCACTTTTTCTGAGCTTGGTATGATCATCTATTATCTGATTCATGAGCTGCTGAATCTGAGATATCATAGCATTAAAAGAGCTGGTTAGCTGTTTAATTTCATAGGCGCCCTGTAGATCGGCAACTGTATCAAGTGCCCCTGCCTCTACTTCTTTCATCCTTCTTTGTAATTTCTTCAAAGGTCTTGTCATGAATGCAGCTAATTGAATTGATATCATGAAAACAAGCAAAGTTCCCAATATAACCAGAGTAATAATAAGAAGCCTGGTGTCTTCAGAGCTAGAGATAATATCATCAAGATAATTTACTCCAACCAGACGCCAGCCGGCTTCTTTCATAGTGTATATGCTGGCAGATATTTCCTGGCCTTCATGTTCAATGCGGTGACTGCCGTCGGCAAGAGGCATTACTTGCTCAATAGCCTCGCTTTTTACCCCGAGATAAAGCATTTGTTGTTGAGGATGGTAGATGATATCACCATTTTGATCAACAATGAAAACATAACCACGGCGTCCAAGCTGAACCTGATTACAAAGCTGTTCAATAGCACGGAAATTCATATCAACAAGAAGAATAACCGGCTTGAGATTTAGCTTGCCTGTCCAGCTTACCTGTCTGCTATGGCTTATGACCCAGCGATAATTGCTGTAATAAAGATTTTGTACATGAGGTGCTGTAAAAGGGCTTTGAGAAGAATTGCTTTGACCATTTATGCTTGCAGCAGCAAACCAGTCCTGCTCACGAATTCCTGAACCGTCTTGCAAAGATGGTTTCAGAGGCCGGTCGCTATTCGATGCAATTATATTACCTCCCTGATCAAAGACAGATAAAGTAACAACATCGTTTCTCATTCCGCTTATAGTAGCAAATATTTTCTCAAGTTCTTGTGTTTGACCTGTATTTATCATTTCTCTTTCAATATATTTGGATAGATCAATCATTTCAAGCAAATATGAATCAAGATTTACACCTACCTGCTCAACCAATTGTGTATTATTCAACATTGTTCGATCAATTGCGGTGTCACGGTATCTTGTGTATAAAGTCATGGAAACAAGTGCTATAGCCAGAAGCGCAATCGCTGTGGAAGAAACAGTTATTCTAAATTGCAGTCCGTCTATGCGTAAAGAATTGCGCATATAGTCTCGGAAACGAACAAGCAAACCCCTGTGCTTTTGCAAAAGACTTTGTTCAGGGCTTGTTTTTTTATATCTGCCGGATAGTAAATTCATTTCAGTTACCCCGGCTTTCTATGTTTTTTGTGTAAGTGTATTACGATAATCATTAGGAGACATGTTGAAAAATTTTTTGAAGCAAACGCTAAAATAATGAGGATCATCATAGCCTACTTCGGCAGCTATTTCAAAATTTTTCAAACCGGTAGTTATGATAAGATCTTTGGCTTTTTCCATTCTGACTTTCAGAAGCGTACTGACAAAGGTTTCTCCTGTTTCACGTTTGTATAAAGCGCTAAAATAGCTTGGACTTATGTGCAGATAATTACTGATACTATTTAATGAAAGATCACGCTGAGCATAATTATGCCTGATATATTCACTTGCTTTTTCTATCATTAATTGACAGCTGTCTTTTCGGTTTCTATCGATTGCCTGCATCAGACCTGTACTTGTCTCCATCAGCCAGTTTTCAAGATCGCTAAGATTGCTGCGGGTAAGATATTGAGTCATCTGATCAACAGGCAAAGTTTCACTAAGACTTACGCCTGTTGCAGCAGCTTCGGAAATAAGAGCTGTTGCTATGCCTGACAAAAAGAAACGCACATAATCCAGCGGCCATTGTGAAGATGTTATTACTTTTATGATTTTTTTGACTGCATCTTTAAGTTCTTCCTCATGTCCTACTTTAATTGCTGTAAGAAGTTGTTGCTCCAGCTTCTTATCTACCACAGGCGGTCTTAAATCTACCGATTCAAGATCTTCCAGATAAATTAACCTGTCGCTACCAACAACCAAATGATAGTCTAAAGCCCGAATCGCCTCTTGCCAGGCTAATTTGAGGTCTTCCAGAGAATTTACAGCACTACTTATACCGATCGTGAGTGTTAATTTTAAAAAACGGTTGGCCGCCAACCTTATTTCATCAAGACTGCTTTCCAAAAGCTCTCGCATATCACGGGCTATTATTGCCACCTGATCTGCCTGCATAAAAGCAAGTCCAATTTCATTGCGCCGGCATATTTCATCAGCTATATTATAAACACCAAAACAGGCAAGGGAATGATCTTGTTCCGAAAAAACACCATTATTATAAGAAGAACTATCTATTGATAAAACGGCAGATCTAAAATTATTGCCCTCCAATTCATGAAGGTTAAGAGTTTTTTTGCCTTCTGCAATTTGCTGTGGCTGGATACTGCCGTTAATCAGTTGAGTTAAAAAACCGCTGCGAAGCTGAGGCGCACTTTGCTCATAATACTCCTTGAGCTGACTTATATCGCGTCTTTCGGCAAGCTGATCATCCAGTCTTTGCCTTATACGAATCAGAGATTTTTTTAGCTCCTCTGCAGTAATTGGCTTAAGAAGATAGTCCATAACGCTTAAATCTATTGCTTTACGTGCATAATTAAAATCATCAAAACCAGTCAGAAAAACTATTTTTATCATGGGATAATTTTTCTGAACAAATTCTGCCAGTTCAAGACCGTCCATAAATGGCATTCGAATATCTGTCATTATCAGATCAGGATTGTTTTTTTCAATAGCGTCTATTGCTTCCAATCCGTTTTCACAGGCATCAGTGACATTAAAACCAGCTTCCTGCCAGTCGATAAGTGATACAACCCGATCGCGCACAACTTTTTCATCATCTACTATCATTAATTTATAAGCCATCTGAACCTCGCAAAATCTTTTTATTTATTCTAACACGAGCTGTCTGTAATGACCAAGTGCCTATGATATAATAAGCGCGAAAATACTTTTACAAACACAGGCAGGAGCAATGATAATGAAGAAACAAAAATACGCATTAATTGGCTGTGGCAAAGTGGCGGTTAAACATTTGAAGGCTGCCATCTATCAGGCAAAAAATAGAAATAACATAGAAATTGCAGCCTTGGTAGATACCAGACAAGAAGCAGCAGCAGAAATAATGAATGCTTGCAAAATGCCAAAAGATTTGCAGAAAAACGTAAAAATATATCAGGATTATGATGAAATGTTAAATCAGATCAAACCTGATCTCACAGCTATAACAACTCCTAGCGGCAGTCACGCCGTCATAGGTCTAAAAGCACTTCGCTCGGGAAGCCATATACTACTTGAAAAACCACTGACATTATCTTTGCCGGAGGCAGAACTTCTTTTAGAAACAGCTGCTTCCAGAAATCTGAATATTGCGGTTGGACATATTTACAGATTTTTCCCTCTTGTGCAGGAGATTCAACAGGATCTGGCAGCTGGTAAATTCGGCAGAATTCTTTATGGGGATGTAAAAGTAAGATGGGGGCATGATCAGGCATATTATGATCAAGCGGCCTGGCGTGGTACCTGGGCTCATGATGGCGGGGCACTCATGAATCAAAGTATTCATGCACTGGATTTGATGATCTGGCTACTTGGAAACAAAGTCCTTAATGCAACCGGCAGGATAGATAGACAATTGCACCGGATGCAGGCAGAAGATATTGGTTTTGCAACTTTGCAGTTGACTGACGGAGTCTGGTGTCAGCTTGAAGGAACTACAAATACTAATCATGCGCGCAAAGAAGCTTCTTTTTTTATCAGATGCAGTGAAGGTGAAATACGGGGAGGCATATTATCAGGCCGTCCTCAGATGAAAATATATGATAAAACCGGCAAAAATATAGCAGGACAATATCTTAGAAGATATTTGAAAAAACAGTGGCAAGTGGGGGGCTTTGCTGCGTTAAAACAAATTTCAAACCCACATAGCGGACTTTATTCCGATTGGATAAATTCTACAGCGGCTGGCAAAAATCCGATTGCAGATGGCGAAGGCGGCTTAAGAGCAGTTGAGATGGTTTTGGCAATCTATAAATCAGCATTGCTAGGTAGAAAAGTAGATCTTCCGCTTTCTGACTTTTCCCTGGAACAAATGAGTTCTTATTTCCCCGAACAACCTTAAATTAAAATTTTGCTTTCGACCGGTTGAAAAGACTTGACAAATTCAGCCGGGCGTATTATTGTGTCATTGTACTAAGTAATTAATACAGTAAAACAATAATACATGATTAGGCTATAAATAGTTAATCAAGTAAAGAAAAGGAGGCGGCTATGTGAGTTATGAATTCAGCAGCCATTTACCGATATACATCCAGCTTGTTGATCTTTTCAGTCATCTGATTGCCAGTGGTTGTTGGTCGGAGGGAGATAAAGTAGACAGTGTCAGAGAGATTGCCTTGAAATATGGTGTGAATCCTAATACTGTACAACGAGCTTTAAGTGAATTGGAGCGTGAGGGACTGGTGTATACAGAAAGAACTAGCGGTCGTTTTATAACGAAAGACAAAAAAACTATCAGCAAGGTAAGAAACCGGCTTGCTGCTCAGAGTGTTGAGCAATTTGTTGCACAGATGCATTCTCTTGGCTTTCAACAGACGGAGCTCATAGAAATGATTAAAGAGAAATGGAGTGAAAATGATGGGGTTAATTGAAATTGCAAACCTGAACAAAAGCTATGGCAAAAAGCCTGTTATAAATGATTTATCATTACAGCTTAAATCGGGACAAATTGTAGGTTTGCTAGGGCCGAACGGCTGCGGGAAAAGTACTTTGCTCAAGATATTATCCGGGCTGATATCTGACTATCAGGGGGAAGTCAGATTAGATGGACATTATCCGGATAACTACACAAAATCTATAGTTTCGTATTTGCCGGAAAAAACATATTTAAGTGACTGGATGCGGCCAAAAGAAGCTTTTGATTTTTTCAGCGATTTTTATCGGGATTTTGACCGGAAAAAGGCAGAAGATATGCTAAAACAATTTAATCTTGATAGTAAACAGCAGATAAAAACCATGTCAAAAGGTATGCAGGAAAAATTACAGTTAATTCTTGTAATGTCCAGAAAGGCTCGTATATATATGCTTGATGAGCCTATGGGCGGAATAGATCCTGCTTCCAGAAGTGCTATTTTGGATATTGTTTTAAATAATTATCAAGAAGATGCCCTGATGATTCTGGCAACTCATCTGATTTATGATGTAGAAAAAATATTTGATCAGGTTGTCATGATGGGCTTTGGCGAAATGGTTTTGCATGGAGAAACCGATCAGATAAGACAGCAATATGGCAAAAGTATAGACGAGATTTTCAGGGAGGTGTTCAAATGTTCACTAAGCTTATAAAATATGAATTTCACGCAACCAGACGCCTTATACCTTTTATCTGGCTAGGCACTTTTGTCATGGCAGCATTGAATTTAATTACCGGACATATTGGTGTTGAATGGCTTTTCGGGACTTCAATGGTTTTTCTGATTCTTTTGGCAGTTGCTCAGATTCTAATAACCTATATTGTAGTAGTTACCAGATATTACCGGAGTTTTTACAGCAATGAGGGTTATCTGATGCACACTATTCCGGCAAATGCCAGTGCTTTGTTAGGAAGTAAGGTTTTAACATCTTTTGTCTGGTTGCTTTTAAGTTATATTGTTACTGCAATAACTGTTTTGGCAATTATTTTTTCAGTAACTAACAAACAAGCTATATCCATTAGCACAGTTATCAGTGATTTTATGACGGTAACAGGTTTTTCAAAAGCAACTATCATAAAAATTATTGCTGGTTTTTGTCTCTATATTATTTTCGTTATTTTTTACCAGATGGCACAGTTATATTTTGCTATGAGCCTTGGCAGTCTATCCGTTTTTCACAAGCTAGGTATTGCTGCACCTATTATTTTTTATCTAGTCATAAATTTTATTCTTGAGTTGATTATGCTGGCAGCAATGGTCTTTATTCCACTGGGCATCAGAATTAACATAGGTCCTAATGAAATTCCCACAGGGATTGATCTGGTACCCAAAGGTATGCTGCATATTATTTTGAATCCTGACAGCTCCGAATTTGTTTTTGGGCTGGGAGGCATAATTTTGCCTGTAATAGCTATGATATGTCTTTACATAGGTTGCCATAAACTTCTTAAAAAACATGTAAGTCTAAAATAAAATTTACAAAACAACTCAAAAAAATGTAAACACTGCCCCTTATTATGACTGTTCATCATGAATAGAAATAATATCGGGCAGTTTTGCAAGTGATGAAATGAGACTGGCCTTTTCACGAGGCTTACATCCTTTTAGACTTAAACGCAGCCTGAAACCAGCCTCTTCATCGGGCAGAATCTGAAACTGATTAACAGCAGCGCTTGCTTTTAATAATTTGTCGATTATTTCAGAAACATCATGACTAAAGCTGGCCAATTGGATAATCAGGATAGTCTCTCCTTGTTTGTTGTCATGCCAACGCTGCAAAGGATGGGTAAGAAGCAAGGTTATAAAAGTGAGGCTTGTTGCAATCAAAGCACCTTCATAGAATCCAACTCCGCAAGCCAGACCAATACAAGCGACTGCCCATATACCTGCTGCAGTAGTGAGTCCACGAACGCTATTGCCGTTTCGTAAGATTGTACCTGCACCTAGAAAGCCGATTCCGCTTATTACCTGAGCTCCCATTCTGGAGGGATCCATTCCGACAGAAGTAGCGCCGGCATAAAATTCATAAAGATAATCTGCCGTAATCATAACAAGAGCAGAACCAATGCATACAAGAATATGAGTACGAAGTCCTGCCGGTTGATTGGAATATTCTCTCTCAAAGCCAACAATACCACCCAGGATGCCTGCTACGAATAGTCTAAGGGCAATTGTACCAAGCCAGTACCAGTCTATAGCCTGTAACATAAGAGCGCCCTCCTTATCTGCATTAATATCGCAATGACTTGAGTTTCAATCTTTATTAGATATTCCAGTTAACAATTTAATGGTCTATACATTCATAATAACATAATAGATTTAAACGTCATTAGAATAATATAAAAGACCCTGCCAATGACAAAGTCACAAGCGGGTCTTAACAAAAAATCTATAAACAACATCTATAAAAAACCACTTTTGCAGCAAAAGCCACAAAAATCAATTAAACATAGAACTTTTAATATAAAATCCTAAGATTATTTTTCTTCAGGAGCACGATAGCGCATCATGAAGTCAAGAACACGAACGCGATCCTCGGGGAATTCACATTCAAATTCAATTTCCTTCATAGTAGCTACTTTAAGCACTGCTGAAAAGCCTACCAAAGCTGACAACAAACTATTTGTTACAAGACGATCTCCGTCTTCCGTAATAATAGTAACCTTTCCTTTACATTCCTGTATAAGCTTAGCAAATGATTCAACATCAACATTAAATACCTTCATAAATAAAACACCTTCCTTTAATTATGTTTTCATATAATATTCTTTCTTTTATGATCTGCTTTAAGTCAAACTCATTTCAGGATGTTTGTCAATCATAATAGACACGAAAAACAGATGTTTTATCGAGAAAAAAAGGAAAATCTGCTTGAAAAGAAGTTTTCGTGTCCTGCGTTACGGTTAGGGAAAGAGATTATTATAAAAATTATGCATAGTGCTCAAACAAAAAATGCTTCTCTTGTCATTATCACAAGAAAAGCATTTTTGATAAATCTACAGGCGGTATGAACGTATTTGCTCAGCGCTGGACTCTTGCACCTGCACCTGCCACCAGTGATTCTACTTCCTTAAGACGTACCATACTGGTATCGCCTGGCGTTGTCATAGCAAGAGCTCCATGAGCAGCTCCATATTCAACAGCTCTTTGAATGTCGCTGCCTGTCATAAGACCATATATTAAGCCGGAGGCGAAACTATCTCCCCCACCAACTCTGTCATATATATCAAGTTTTTCATAAATTTTTGATTGATATATTTTACCATCGCACCATGCTATAGCCGACCAGTCATTAGAACTTGCAGAATGAACAGTTCTCAGGGTATTGGCAATAACCTTGAAATTAGGATAATTTTGGGAAACCTGATTAATCATCCTTCTATAACCCTCTATAGGGAGTTCTTTGAGATTTTCATCACTGCCTTCGACATCGAAACCTAAACAAGCAGTAAAATCCTCCTCGTTGCCGATCATTACATCAATATAATTTGCAATTTCCTTATTTACCTGCTGAGCTTGTTTTTTACCGCCAATATCTTTCCATAATGACGGTCTATAATTTAAGTCGTAACTTACGATTGTTCCATACTCTTTAGCTTTTTTTACAGCTTCCAAAGTAACTTCTGCTGAAGTCTGAGAAAGAGCTGCGAAAATACCTCCTGTATGCAACCAGCGCACTCCAAGATCAC
Organism: Ercella succinigenes; assembly: GCF_900002895.1. Lineage (NCBI taxonomy): Bacteria > Bacillati > Bacillota > Clostridia > Eubacteriales > Oscillospiraceae > Ercella > Ercella succinigenes. The sequence goes on from NZ_CDHP01000040.1 coordinate 103,386, forward strand.
CAAATATATAATTCCAGTCAATATCTTTGGGCTGCAACTGGCTGATAGCTGTATTAGCTCGATCTGAAACGCCCAGTGCTCCTCTGACTCCAAAGCCTTTTTCAGTGAAATTAAGACCGTTTCTCACTTTCCTGCCTATACCATCATAGGGAAGCCATTTAATAAAAGATGTATCTACGCCTCCCTGCAAAATTAAATCCTCTATCAGATATCCGATATCATTATCTGCTAATGCAGTTACGACTGCCGTTTTCAGATTAAAACATTTACGCAAGCCGCGGGCAACATTATATTCTCCACCGCCTTCCCAGGCGGTAAAAGTTCTACTGTTCCGGATTCTGCCATCACCCGGATCAAGGCGCAGCATAATTTCACCTAGCGAAATTTGATCATATTTACAAGATTCTGCTGATCGCAATTTTAAGTTCACAAGTATACCTCCCCCCAAATACTTCAAATTAAAGTTTTATGCTTTTAAGAAGATCAACCGCTTCACGAGTTTTTGCCTCTATAGATGCAAAATCATCTGCATCAATCAAGCTTGCCGGAGCCATCCAGCTACCACCGACTGCTGCAACTCTCTTGTTTTCAAAATAAGGAATAACATTTTCAGCAGATATTCCTCCTGTAGGGACAAAAGAAATATCAGTAAAAGGTGCTCCCAAGGATTTAAGCGTTGATAGCCCTCCGTAATTTTCCGCCGGGAAAAATTTGAATGTTTTGACGCCTAGCTTAAGTCCTTGCATAATTTCACTTGGCGTAACAGCGCCCGGTAATATAGGGCAGTTGCGTTCGGCTGCCGCCTTTATAAGTTCAGAATCTAAACCGGGAGAGACAAGAAATTTAGCACCGGCTTCTATTGCTGCGTCCATTTGTTCAATGGAAATAATCGTTCCAGCTCCCAAAATCATTTCAGGAACTTCACGAGAAACTGCAGCAATAGAATCTCTGGCTGCGGCTGTTCTGAAAGTTATTTCCATAACATTTATGCCGCCTGCCAATAATGCTTTTGCCAAAGGCACAGCCTTGGAAACATCATTTAAAACAATAACCGGTACAATTCGACAATTTTTGATTTGCTCCATTACATTCATGAATTTTCTCCTCTTTTGCCATTTGGTAATTTAGTATATATTTATCGTGGTTTCTGGCTGGCATAGTTTGTTTTTTAGATTAGTATCGTTGAGAAAACTTGTCTCAGTCATATGTTGAAAAAATATTCGGGATGTATTTTTAACACTTGCGTCTCAATACGCTTGAATCCTTCAGATAAATGACTCTCCAACTGCATCATTGCTGCCGGCAGTTTACCTGCTTTCATATTCTCAAAGAGCTTACTATGTTCAGCAAGAAGATTGCTAAGTATATCCTGAGAAACAATATCCAGCATTCTAAAGCGTTTATAATGCACTTGTGATTCCTGCAAAATATTCCACAGCCGTTCACGACCAATATGCTTAAAGCAGATTTCGTGGAATTCAGAATCAAGATCATAATATGCAGGCAAATCAGCAGCCATTCCCTTAGAAACAAGCTCAGCCTGCTTTTTGAGATTATTCTCAAACTTCAAAATTAGGTCAGCGGTCATCGATCTTGAAGCCTGAGCAATGATTTCTTTTTCTATCATTGTTCTCATAAATATTATTTCACGTATATACTCATAATCTATCAGAGAAACATAAGAACCCTTCTGTGGCCTTATTTCAAGTAGATTTTCACTAGCCAGACGGGAAAACACCCCTCTTATAGGAGATCTTGAAACTTCATACATTGCAGCAATAGCATTCTCACTCAATAATTGGCCAGGTTTGTAGTGGAGAGTAAGTATACCTTCGCGCAATTCCTCGTAAATCTGATCACCACTTTTGACCATGGATATATTGTAAACAGCCAAAGACAAATCCTCCCGCTAAGTTTTTTGAGATTCCAAGCAGTAATATCACGCACTTGTATTTTGCATTTCTGAAAATATTATCTAAACACTTGTACTCTTGTATACAAGTGTACAAGAACGAATGATATTTGTCAATTTTGCGCAACAACACTTGTAAAAGACACGGAATCTTGTATTTCGCTTCTGACCTGCTTATAACAGGCTGCTTGATCTGATTGCCTAAACTGTGTGAGTATTATTATAATTCGCTTTGCAAAAACAATCGCATTCTTTCAATAACATCTTCATCACCAACTACCAAAAGTTTGTCTTCTGCAGCAAATTCATAATATGGCCCAGGAGAAACAATTACCTGATTTTCTTTAATTATGCCGATTATGGTTGCTCCTGTGCGAAGCCATACCTGGCATTTACCAATGCTCTCTCCTATCAAAGGAGAGTCTTCAGGGACGGCAATTTCTGCCGGTTTTATTAAATCTCCTCTGCGGTATTGGTACTGCTCAAGCAGTTTATCGTTTAACTGACGGATTTCATCGTGTATGCGTGCAGCATCATCAAATTTTTGATATAGCATTTTGCGCATATCTTTCACAGAAGCTGCACTGCGATAATTACGTACAAACTGGACCGCCTGATCTTTGCCCAGCACTTTTATTCCACTGCCGGCACTTACTTTAACGACATTCATATCTGATAAAATAGCCATAGCCCGGCGAATGGTTTCAGGTGATACCTGAAATTCGGAGCTTAAAACAGAACGACCCTTTAATTTATCTCCTGGCTTAATACTTCCTGTTGCAATTCGCTCAGCAATATCTACTGCTATGCGCAAATACCTTGGCATATCATGACTCGAATCCTGTGGCATTTTGACCTCTCTTGATCCTATATAATGTATATTGCATCAAATAATTAATGCTGCAATAACAGAAAATGCTGTTTTTTACAAAACACAGCACTAGCTAGATATTATTTACTCTTCATAATAGCACAGCAGTGATTTAGAGAAAAGAGCAAAAGATATATGGACAACCGTTTGTTCATGTCATATAGTAGTATTCACAGAAAAAATATTGCTGAAACTTTCATTAATAACTTGGCTTATAGTTCTTAGTAGAATCATTGTGGGAATATTTGCAATAATGGGGAATGGGTTTAGAGGAAATATGGAAAAAAAATTTAATATAAAGGAATCTCAAAAAAAAATTACAATTTCTGATGTGGCAAAGGAACTAGGTGTCTCTAAAACTACAATTTCCAGAGCTATTTCAGGAAAAGGTCGTATAGGGACGGAAACCAGAGAGAGAATTTTAAAATACATTACAGAAAATAATTATCATCCAAATGTTATAGCAAGGAGTCTTGCGCAGTCAAAAACCTACAATATTGGAGTAGTTATGCCTGCTGCGTACACTCTTAATGATTTTCCTTTTTTTCATATTTGCATGATGGGCATTTGTGATATGGCGGCAACAAGAGATTATGATGTTTTAGTCACAATAGTGCCGGAAGGTTGTGATACACAGCTTTCTCGCATAGTAAGCAATAATAAAGTCGATGGTGTTATTCTCACAAGGACATTAGTAAATGATAAAGCGGTAGAATTTTTAAAACAGAAAAACTTACCTTTTGTTGCAATAGGTAATACATATTATGATAATGTCATCCAGGTGGACAATAATCATTACGAAGCTTGTAAAGAATTGACATCAACTCTTTTAATGCGTCGATTTCATAACATAGCATTAATAGGAGGCAATGAAAATCATGTGGTCACTAAAACGCGATACAAAGGGTTTGTTGATGCGTTTGCCGATCAGAATATGCCTCATGATAAAAATATGGTTTTTCTCAATGCTGATACTTCGGTAGTAATAGATAAAATAGTCAGCGATATAATCCATAAAGGCGCTGACTGCATAGTATGTATGGATGATTATATTTGTGGAAATGTTCTGGACAGTTTAAAAGCCAGAAAAATAAAAATCCCCGAAGATATAAAGGTTGCATCTTTTTATGATAGTTGTGTGCTTGAAAAAAGAACCCCGGCCATTACAACTCTGGCTTTTGATGTCAAAGAACTCGGCATAGTAACTTGCCGCACTTTACTCGATGCAGTGGAAGGAAAACCTGTAAAGCAGAAAACCCTTTTAGGTTATGAAATTGTGCTTAAAGAGTCAACGAAGTAGCAATTTATTTGTAGTTTAATTTTATTATTCGATATGCGCAAAAAAATTGCGCTCTTTTTTTAGATTTAATATGCGTTTGCACAAAAGAATGCCTTCGAAAACTAGAAATTAGAATAATTGTTTGTGTTTTGAAATTATGCTAATCTAACAATGCGAATAACCGGTTGCGCATTTTTTGGGAAAAAGAAATATAAAAATTAAGTTACCGGTGATTACCATAGATAAATAACAAATAACAGTAGTTCTGAAAGCTGTGATATGGGGATAAGCGGCTTTCAATTATCAAGTTTAATTCAAAATTTATTTTAAAAGTGAATATTCGATGATCAGGAGGTTGATCAGGATGTATTTTAATTACAATCTGAGACGTCGGCTAAAGATGCTGACATCTCTTGTTTTGGTTATTGCGCTTGTTCTCACGGGAGCGGTAATTGTATCTCCTAGAGCAAATGCAGCTACAATTCTAGAAAATGGTGATTTTGAAACAGGGGATTTGGCCGGTTGGAATATTGATTCTTTAGCGCAGATTCAAGTTGAAACAAATCAGTATTCTTCAAACAATACCAATTATCTTAATATCTGGAATGGTACGGGAACTTCCGCAAATATTAGTATTAGTCAGATGATAAGTCTTGATGCTGATACATATTCTTTGTCTGTTAGAGCAGAAGGTGCCGCTGCTTCTGAAGCGGGTATGGATCTTAAACTTCAGGTGAAAGCAGGAGAAGCCGTTTTGGCGGAAGTGGCTATTCTAAATTCAGGGTGGGATAACTGGCAGACTTTTACTACGCCGGTTTTTGTGCTTGAAGAATCTACAGATGTTACTGTTGTTGTGAGCGGAACAGTTGATAACAATTATTGGGGAAAGTTAGATGATATTGTTTTGTCTATGGAAAAAGACCCTGATAATCCAGTATCCGGTTCTAATATATATGTAGAAAAAATTGATGATTTAAGTGAAGATTTCATCATGGGTGCTGATATTTCAAGTGTAATTTCACTGGAAAACAGTGGAGTGAAATTCTATGATTGGAATGGCGAAGAAGAAGATGTTTTAAAAATTCTTGCTGATGCGGGAGTAAATTATATCCGCGTACGTGTATGGAATGATCCTTTTGACGCTGATGGGAACGGCTATGGCGGAGGGAATTCTGATATAGACGTCGCTGAACAGATTGGTTTGCGAGCAACTCAATACGGTATGAAGCTGCTTGTAAATTTCCATTATTCTGATTTCTGGGCAGATCCTGGTAAGCAGCAAGCACCAAAAGCATGGACTAATTATACAGTTGATCAAAAAATTGATGCACTATATGAGTATACAAAAGATAGTGTCGAACAGTTAATTGATGCCGGTGTGGATGTAGGCATGGTGCAAATTGGAAATGAAACTAACAGTAGAATGGCTGGAGTGGGCAATAACGTTGATATGTGCAGACTGTTTTCGGCTGGAAGTCAAGCGGTTAGAGAAATAGATGAAAAAATTCTCGTAGCTATACATTTTACTGATCCGCACAGAAATATACCGTTAAACTGGGCAAAAACTCTTTTCGATAATAATGTTGATTACGATGTTCTTGTCAGCTCATATTATCCTTTCTGGCACGGGACTTTAGCCAATTTAACATCTCAACTTAAAGAAATCGCAGATACATATGACAAGATGGTAATGGTAGGTGAAGTGTCTTATGTTTATACCTTGGAGGATGGAGATGGCCATACAAATACTATAGATTTGGCGTCTGAACTTACTGATGGCTACCCTGCATCTGTTCAAGGTCAAGCCAATGCAGTTAGGGATACCATTAAAGCGGTTGCAGATGTTGGTGAAAATGGAATAGGTGTATTTTATTGGGAACCGGCATGGTTGCCGGTAGGATCTCCTGATCAGCTTGAAAACAATAAGCAGATTTGGGAGCAATTTGGCTCAGGGTGGGCAACGAGCTTCGCTGCAGAGTACGATCCTGATGATGCCGGAGAATGGTATGGAGGTTCTTCCTGGGACAATCAGGCTTTGTTTGATTTTGATGGATACCCTCTTGATTCTCTCAATATTTTCAATTTGGTATATACAGGTGCGGATTTAGAAAAAGAAATTGAATCTGTTGAAAATCCTGTAATAAAAATCGAACTTGGAGAAAATATTATTCTGCCTCAGACTATAACAGTATATTTTAATACTGGAACCAGTGAACAACAGGACGTTGTCTGGAATGAGGATCAGCTTGCGGCAGTAAATAATCAAAAAGCAGGGAATTATTTAGTACAGGGTCTTCTACCCGATGATACTAATGTTAATTGCACTGTGATCGTCCAGTTTCCTAATCTGATAAATAACCCTGGTTTCGAATCATCAGATATGAGTGATTATATAATAAGTGCTCAAGCTAGCAGAAAAGCAAATGAAACGCCACTGACGGGCGCTTATTGCGTGCACTTTTACAATGCGGATGGTTTGGATTTCACAATTGAACAGACTCTTAATTTAGAACCTGGAAGTTATGAGTTTTCGTTAAATTTACAAGGCGGATCTCCTGGTACTGATCCTGAAATTTACTCTTATGTAAAATATAACAACATTATTGTAGAACAGAGAGAAACTGCTCTTCTCGGATGGCAAAACTGGCAAAAACCAGAAATAAAGTTTGTTGTTACTGAAACAGGGCAATACACTTTTGGCTTGAATGTTAAGGCTGGTGCCGGTGCCTGGGGAACTACAGATGACTGGTCTCTTAGAAAAACCGGGGAAGTGCCTGCGAGTAAAGGGTTTGCCACCGGATCTGATATCTCATGGGCTGCAGACGCGGATCGTTCATACTATAACAGTAATGGTGAATTGAAAAAATTGTACAATATGATGACAGAAGATTATGGTATGAATGCTGTACGTTTGCGCACATGGGTAAATGGTTCTTCTGTAGGCAAGGAAGCAATCATTGACTATGCAGAAAAATGTGAAGCTGCTGGAATGGAAGTAATGATTGACTTCCATTATGCCGATAACTGGGCTGATCCTGGTAAGCAACCGCCTCCGGCAGCATGGAATGTAACTGATGATATTTCATTTGAAGAAGCCCAGCGTGTAGGGCAACTCCTGTATGATTATACGTATGATTTTATGTCTGAGATGGTATCAAGAGGGATTGAACCTGCTTGGGTACAAATAGGTAATGAAATCAATAATGGTATGTTGTGGCCTTTGGCAAATATTGCGAACATTGATAATTTGGCACACATACTTAATCGGGGAATAGAAGCGGTGCGTGATGCGACAAATAATACAAAAATAATTATCCATATTGCAAACGGTGCAGAAACAGACAATGTTGTCAACTATTATCAAAATTTAATAGACAAAGGAGTAACAGATTTTGATATTATAGGTCTTTCTTTTTACACAAGGGCAAGTGACCCTACGCTGGACATTGAAGCCCTGTCCAGAACTTTTGACCGTGTATATGAAGAATTCTGCATAAATACAAATCGTGAAATTCAGATTGTCGAAATTGGAGCCAACTACATGGATGGTGCAACAGATAATCAGAAACATAATATGATTGTAAATGTGATAAAAGAACTTAAAAATATTCCAAATAACAGAGGTACCGGGTGTTTCTACTGGGAAATTCAGAATTACGAAATGAGAGGCAGAAATACTAATGCCAGACCTACCGTGGTTTGGAGAGCTTTCACACCAGGTGCAGAATTGATAAATGAAAATCCTGTGACAGACTTAAATATTGTTGATACTGAAATAGAAGTTCAGGTTAATGACACTTATAATATAAACTTTAATGTATTGCCAGAAAAACCGGATATAACAAAAATGGTTTGGTCCAGTTCTGATACTAATATTTTAACTGTAAATAGCGCAGGTATGATAACAGGCGTTTCAACGGGAACTGCATCTGTAACCTTGCAAAATTATGCTGGTGATAATGGTGAGTATGCGGTGTATTCTCAAATGAAAGAAGTGACAGTTGTTCCAGAAAGACCTGGTTTGAAAAATGGAGGATTCGAAGCCGGAGACAACGGAATATGGAAATTCTATCCAGACAATATAGGAGAAGCGACTATTGCAGATAGTGGCAATGCCTTATCAGGGACAAAAGCGTTACATTTTTCTGGCGGCACATCAAATATGAATATCAGGTTTTATCAGGAAATACAAGGACTTGTGCCTGGTAGGTATGAGCTTGTAGGAAAAGTGATGGGCGACAATGGTGTGACCACAAATAAGTTGTTTGCTCAAACCAATGATGCTTCGTATGATTCTCAAGAATACAAAACAATAGGCTGGGGAGGTGCTTCGAACTATATTGTAATGATTTTAACAGATATAGAAGTGCTAGATGGATATCTAAAAGTTGGGGCTCAGGCTACTGCTATATACAATGGATCTGAACCTTGGGGGGATTTTGATGAATTTTCTTTAACTCTAATTGAAGAGTATGAAGTGGAAGAACCAGATCCAACGCCCACCCCAAGTCCGGATCCCGATTCAGACTCAACTCCAACGCCGACTCCTGGTCCAGGACCAGACCCAGAATTGACACCAAAACCGGACAAAAAAAATGAACCTAAAAATGATGATTATTCTAACCAGGAAGAAGAAAAAACAGTAACGCCTATATCTCCTCCTCAGCTAATAACTGATGATGAAATAGCTCTTGATGTTATTAATAGTTCGGTTTTTCCGATAGCTGCAAAGGCTGATAAAGATGCTTTCGAACAGCCTGTTAGTTTGAAAATTGAACAAATAGATAGAGCAAGTGACCGAGGCATAGCGATATTGAAGCAAATACAGGATGAAATCGGTGCTTTTGAAAAGGTTCTGCTATTTGATATTAAAGCATTGACACTGGACGGGCAAATTCAGGTTCAACCGCAAACAGGGTCAAAGGTTACAATTACAATGTCTTTGCCGGAGGGTTTTGATGCAGAAAAAATTGCAATCATACATATAAAGGATGACGGTAGTATTGAGGTTATTCCTTGTCAGATATCTGATGGGCTAATAACTTTTGAGACAGATAGTTTTTCAATATTTGCAGTAATAGAGATTGAAGATGAAGAAAAAGCGGCAGACAAGATAGAAAACGAAGGTGTCGCTAAAACAGGAGAAGAAAAAAATATAGTTTACGTAGGGGCATTATTTTTGCTTTTATCTGTTCTTGTGGTTGTTAGGAAAAAATATTTAAAAAATCATGTGAAAGATAATTGATTTTATTTCTGCAAATGAAGTTAAGTTTATAATTTACAAGAAAAAAGAAGTCACAGCGCAACATTTTGCGCAGTTGCGCTGTGATGCTGTTTAAAAAGCCTTACAAAAAACCGATTAACTTGTAAATATGCACAACAAAATATAAATATGAAATTTTTGATAGTGCATTGACAACAAAAGGATGATTTGATAGACTGAAAATACGAACAACCGGTTGCGCTTGTCCCCGAGTGCTTGCTGATCTATGGTAATACAAAAAAGTATTTTTAGGTAAGTTTCAGAAGTTTATTATCACAAAAAAATTATTTGGAGGAGTAAAATGAAAAAGAAGTTAATTAGTCTTTTGATCTGTTTTGCTATGTTCGTATCTCTTGCTGCTGGCTGCAATGGAGGTGCTACTGATAGCACAACTGCCGCTGCTGATAATGGTGAAACAACAACAACAGCAGATGCTGGTACAGATACAGATGATAATTCGCAAGACGGTGGAAAATCAGGAACGATCACAGTTTGGTGCTGGGATCCTGCATTCAATCTTTATGCAATGGAAGAAGCTGCTAAAATCTATAACAGGGATAATCCTGATGTCGTGATCGACATAGTTGAAACAGCATGGGAAGATATTCAAACAAAAATTATTGCTGCCGCTTCGTCAGGGCAGGAAGATACTTTGCCTGATATTTTGCTGATGCAGGATAATGCTCTGGCAAAGAATATTATCAACTATCCAGATACGTTTGCGGATTTGACAAATAGTGGCATAGATTTCGGTCAGTTTGCGCAATTTAAGGTAGCTCTAAGTACAGTAGATGGCAAAAATTATGGTGTTCCTTTTGATAATGGTGCTGCCATATCAGCTATTAGAACAGATATTATTGAAGAGGCTGGCTTTACGATAGAAGATTTTACAGATATCACCTGGAGTGAATATCATGAGAAAGGCAAAGAGGTTTTAGACAAAACAGGTAAAGCTATGTTGTCTTTCATAGCAGGATCTCCAGATTTGTTAATGGTAATGCTTCAAAGTGCCGGCACCTGGCTTTTTGATGATCAGGGAAAACCAAATTTCACAGATAATGAAGTTCTTAAAGAAGTAGTAACTACTTATGTTGATATGGTCAAATCAGGCGTTATTATTGAAGTTAACGACTGGGATCAATATATTAGTTCTATACAAAGCTCTACTGTAGCAGGAACAATTAATGGATGCTGGATTATCGGTTCTATTCAGGGTGCAGAAGATCAATCTGGGTTATGGGCTATTACCAATATACCTAAATTAGATAATGCCCCTAATGCAACAAATTATAGTAATCAAGGCGGATCTAGCTGGCTGGTAAGTTCAGCATCAGATGTATCTGATATTGCTATTGATTTCTTGGCAAAAACTTTTGCCGGAAGTGTAGAATTGTATGAAACTATACTTCCTTCATCAGGAGCACTGGCTACCTATCTGGCGGCAGGTGATAGTGATGCTTATGCAATTGAAAGTGAATTCTTTGGCAATGACAAAATATTCGAAAAAATTACAGACTTCGCTTCAAAAGTTCCTCAAGTATCATATGGCGTTTATAACTATGAAGCCAGAGATGGTATAGGTGCTGCTGTAACAAGGATTGTATCTGGAACGGATATGGACACGGCTTTGGCAGAAGCTCAAACTGATGTTGCTTTCCAGATGGGTGAATAATAAGCTAAAACTAGCTTGCTGAAATAAATTTGGGATTCTTACGGGAGGCCAATCGCAAGATTGGTCTCCTGCCATAAACGGGAGGTTTAGAGATTGAAAAAGAGCAGTCATCTACTTAGAAAGCGCAATATTATCAGCTGGACATTTGTTTTGCCTGCTACTGTGCTGCTTGCAGCAATGAGCTTTTATCCAATGATCAGGGCTTTGATTCTGTCATTTCATAGAGGCGTTGGCAGAACTATGGAATTTGTTGGTTTTTATAATTATTCCAGATTATTCCAGGATAATCTTTTTAAAACAGCTCTAGGAAACACCTTTATTTACCTAATATTTCAGGTTCCTGTCATGTTAATACTTGCTCTTATTTTGGCCTCTATGCTAAATAACCCCCGATTGAAAATGAAAGGTCTTTTTCGAACTGCCATTTTTTTGCCTTGTGCGACATCTCTTGTTTCATATGCGATTATTTTCAGGTCGATGTTTGCTTTAGATGGTTTTGTGAATGCTGTTCTTATAAATATAGGTATACTAAACAATCCTGTGAACTGGATTGGGCAGACCTGGACAGCAAGAATAATTATTGTTCTGGCAATAACATGGCGCTGGACCGGTTATAATATGATTTTTTATCTGGCTGGATTGCAAAATATTGATCCTCAGATATATGAAGCTGCAAAAATAGATGGAGCTTCTGCAATACAACGTTTTACAAAAGTAACTATACCTTTGCTTAGACCGATTATACTTTTGACAGCTATTATGTCAACAAATGGAACCTTACAATTGTTTGACGAAACAAAAAACCTTACCAATGGTGGTCCTGCTAATACAACCGTTTCAATATCACAGTATATTTATAAACTTTCTTTTGAATACTCTCCGCAATTCGGATATGCTGCTACTATTTCATATATCGTATTCATTCTGGTTGCAATTCTAGCTTTTATACAATTGAAAGTAGGTGACAGACGTGATTGATAATACGAAAAAGAGCTTGATAAAAATGAAATTAAGCACAGTATTTCAGTATATATTTTTAATAATAGCATCTGTTGTATCTGTTTTCCCTTTGTTTTGGATGATTTCTTCTGCAACTAATAAGAGTGTAGATATCATGAGAGGAAGAATGTTTTTTGGAACAGATCTGATAAATAATTTCAGGACTTTGTTAGACATAACAAATATAGGAATTGCTCTTAAAAATTCTTTTAGAAATGCCGTCGTATTAAGTCTTATCAGTATTCTAATATGTTCTTTAGCGGGATATGCTTTCGAACTGTATCATGACAAATGGAAAGATCGATTGATGGCTGTCTTGTTGCTTTCGATGATGGTACCATTTGCGGCAACTATGATTCCGCTTTTTACCTGGTTTGGCAGAATGGGACTTATGAATACAACTCTTGGATTTGCTTTGCCAACTTTATCAACTGCTTTCTTGATTTTTCTTTTTAGGCAAAGCACTCGAAATTTCCCGCATGAAATAGTTGAAGCTGCCAGAATAGAAGGCATGTCTGAGTTGAAAATTTTTATTGGCATATATATGCCAATAATGAAATCGACATATGCTGCTGCTTTTACGGTGACTTTTATGAATGCATGGAACAGTTATTTGTGGCCTCTTATAATACTTCAGGATAGAGATAGCATAACTATGCCACTGCTGATTTCTAATTTGATTTCTGGATACACAATAGATTATGGAGTTCTTATGCTGGCTGTTACTATAAGCACTTTGCCTACGATTATAATATTCTTCCTGTTGCAGCGACATTTTGCAGAAGGAATAACAGGAGCAGTTAAATAAATAATATTCACAAGGAGATAAATAAGTGAGTAAATTTATATTAAATATTATCCATAGGCCGGAACTCGTACCTGAATATTCCGAAAAAGTAACCGGTCATGGGAAAGAAGAAAATATTGCAAGAGAAAGCCTTTTGACAGAATCTCTTGACATATTTAAAACCCAGCAAAGTATTGCTCATAAAAATGGGTTGAAAACAACAATACATATGACATATGCCAGTCTTTTTAACAGCGAAGCAGTTGAAATAGCAAAGAGACATCACAAAAAATATGGTGATGAAATAGCGATGAGTCTTTTAGGCTTGCCTTGTAAAGAATTCAGAGATAAGTATAAGACAAAAGACTTTTGTATCTGGATGTTTTCTCTTGAAGACAAAAAATCAATCGTAGACGATTGTTTTGCTAAATTTTATGACTGCTTTGGTTATTATCCTCAGTCTACCGGCTCTTACTATATGGACTCGGATACTATAAATTACATAAATAAAAAATACCCGACAGTAAAATGCTCAATTGCAACTTGCTGGGAGGAGGGGCCGAAAGCTTATCATACATGTAACAATTCTTGGTATACCTTTATGGATGGAGGTCCGTGGAACCCCTGGATTCCTTCAAAACAAAATACACATGCCCCCGCAGCAAATGAATCAGAAGATAGTGGAATAGTTGCTATTCCACATTTATCAAGAGATTTGCTAGCCTGCTATGACGGAAATGGTTCAAATTTCGGAACACATCCGCAAAATATTCTTCGGGGAATGATTTATCAGGATGGTCAATATCCTTATCTTTACAATTTGATAGATCAATACAGATCTCTTGAAAAATATAATAACGGATATGCATATAATATGATGTTTGTCGGTCCAGGATGGATGAACAAAATGGGCAGATGGGAAGCTCCCTATGAATTATTAAGGCAAAGCTATGAAGATGGGATGGCATATTATGCTCAACTAAAGCAAAAAGGTGAACTTACAGACATGACGATGTCAGAATTTGCTGAATATTATCGAGAAAACAAAGAATATGAAGAAGCAGAATGTGCTTTGTGGAAAGATATTTTATACGGATCTGACAAACAATTGTTCTGGTACAGTGATCCATATATGAGAGTTTGTGTGAATATGGATCAAGGAGGCGCCATTGTTGATTTGCGCCCTTATGTAAGTAAGCTTGAAATACCTGTTGGCATAGGTACCGGAAATGTACACGATGCCTCATATCCGTTTTTGATTCAGGAAAAATACCGAGCAGGGTTTTTTACACACTATGCAGGAGAAGGGACAATAAAAAGTGCAAAATTAATCTATCAGGGAGAAGAGGTTGATTTGTGTCTTTGCCGAACAAAAGCAAAGTTTACCTGTGAAGATAAAAGAACCAGAATACTTACTCTAGATCCGGTAGAAATAAATTTTTCTGATTTGACTTTATCCTTGCAAACCATAATTTACTTTGATCAAGGCAGTTCGGAAATAAAAACAGAACGCAAAATAATAGATATAAGCAATTCAAAAGCGGAAGTTAGTATTGAAGAATATATGGTTGCTTGCTATGGGACGACAGAATATTCAGAAGATATGTCAGGAATAGAGTTGTTTTGCCGCACAAATGAAAATGAATTTGGTGATTCGAACGACTATCAAGCCGTATCAGAGCGAAAGATATCTTATGAGTATAAAAATAGAGAAATATATTTGCCAGAAGCAAAAGAAGTCGGAGCTGTAATTCCTCAGATAAAAACCAGTGTTTCTATGATTGTAGATGATAGTAAAGCCATTGGTTTTGTTAAAGAAGGGTATGCTTTCTCTCCAATGTTTACACTGGGATATAGAAGACAATTATCAAACAAGGAGGTTTTTACAACATGGCTCAAGCTGGGAAAGGTAGAATGAACTACAGGTGTCCCTCTTGCTTTATACGGGATATAGATGTAGATATGTTTTTTGATCAGGAAAAAAAAGAATATTATTGTTTGAGATGCCAATATACGGGCGATGAAAAAGATGTTATAGAAAAAAATAATATGGCGAGATTTCGCTACAGAAGAATAATGGATAGAATAACAAATTTTGAGTAGGATAAGAAATAATGATTAAAGGTGTAGATATATCTTCATATGAAGAACTTAAATCGCTAGGGGTTAAGTATTATAATTGTGGTAAAGAACAAAATTTATTCGAAATACTTAAATCCTACAATATAAATTCCCAGCGTTTTAGAATTTGGAATGATCCTTATTCGAAAACAGGTTCTTCTTTTGGAGCTGGTTGTAACGATTTTCAGACAACAATGAAGTTAATTAAACAGGCAAAATTCTATGGTAACAGTATTTTGCTTGATTTTCACTATAGTGATTTCTGGGCCGATCCGGGCAAACAATATTTACCAAAAGCATGGCAGAGTTTTGCTCTAGATGAACTTGAAGATGCTGTTTATAACTACACCTTAGAAACTTTACAGGAGTTAAAAAAAGTAAAACTGTTGCCGGAAATGGTACAGATTGGTAATGAGATCTCTAATGGCTTGCTTTGGCCTTTCGGAAAAACTCCCAACTATCAAAATATAGCAAAACTTATAAGCGCTGGAATAAGAGCAGTAAGAGAAGTCTCAAAATCTATTGAAATAATGTTGCATCTAGACAATGGTGGTAATAACGAACTTTATCGTAGCTGGTTTGATAAATATTTTGAATATGGAGAGGATTTTGATCTGATAGGACTATCATATTATCCTTTCTGGCATGGAACGATGAACTCATTTGAAAAAAACATGCAGGATATTGTTAGCAGATACGGCAAGGATTTGATTGTTGCAGAGGTTTCCATGGGTCATACCATGGAAGATTATGCAGATTATGAGAAACTAGATTCAAGTCAGCGTAAAGGCATGGCTACTAAACCAGAGTTGGTTGCAAAAATTGAACATGAAATGACGATTGAAGGACAAACAAAGTTTATCACAGATTTTTTGCATCTTATATCAAGAATAAAAAACAAAAAATGCCGAGGGTTTTATTACTGGGAGCCAGCCTGGATTCCGATGCCGGGATCCGGCTGGGCGAATAATGATTCTCTCCAATACATTAATGATGAAGGTCCTGGTGGCAATGAATGGGCTAACCAATGTCTTTTTGACTACAATGGAAATGTTCTTCCTGCCTTGGAGGTAATCAAAAATTTCAAAATAGAATAACTATACCCGGAACTAATCAAATCAGCTTATAATGCTTCAACGCAAGATAAATTCCATCATGATCAGGCGAAGTAGTAACATATTCAGCAGCTTCAATCGCTCTTGGGTCACCATCGCCCATGGCAACAGCGTGATCAGCTCTTTTGAACATGGACAAGTCATTGGCGCTGTCACCGAAAGCATATGTTTCGGTTTTAGGAAGTTTTAAATAATCTAATATGAAATCAATGCCTGTTGCTTTATCATAATTCTTCAGAAGAACCTCTCCGATCAGTTCCGTGTGAGGCACAACTTCAAAATTTGTATTTAGAATTGTACGCAAAGGATCGATCTGTTCAAGATAAGTTGTGTGATAGGTAAACTTATTAACAATAAGAGAGGTATCGTGCCAGCTTCTTATATTATCTCTGCCCTGCTTAAGGTAATTAATAATCTGAGACATAAACCCACCGGCATCAGGATCAGAAACATATATATACTTAGGGCCTTCAAGCCATAAATCAATTTTCTGCTTTTCGAATATCGGTAGCATATTATAAAGCAGTAATGGGGAAATAGTTTTTTCCATCAATGCTTTATCATTAATATGAATGGAAGTACCGCAGGAAGCAGCAATACCATCAAAACCTATATTAAAAACATCTGTCTGAATAGTAGCAAGGCTTCGGCCTGTGTTAATAAAAGCCATATGTCCATTATCACGCAATTTACGAATAGCTTTAACTGCACTTTCCGGCAGCCTGTGTTTTTTATCAATCAAAGTTCCGTCTATATCAAAAAAAACTATTTTCATATCATTCACCATCCGATACTGATTTTGATCTGTTAGCATTATAAACAAGTTACTAAGATCCATATTGAAACTATACCAATGAAAAAAAATACTGTCAAAAAAGCATTAGAATATCTTTTTCGTAAAATGGATATTTAATATGCTTTCTTTTCGTCAAAGAAGACAAAAAACTTACAGAAGAGTTTTTTGACATAACCGAAAATACAAAGAATATGTTAAAATTAAAACAGTCTATATTTATTTAAAAATAAAATGAAATCACAATCAAGGGGGCAAATGATGTCTGATCAGAATTTTGAAAATAACACAAATAATCAGTCAAATGGATACCAACAGCCCAATGGCTATCAACCAAATAATTATCAGCAGCCTAATGGATACCAACAATCGAATAATTATCAGCAGCCCAATGGCTATCAACAACCGAATAATTATCAGCAGCCTAATGGCTATCAACAGCCCCAAGGTTATCAGGTGCCTGCCCAGAGCAATGGTAAAGCGACAGCTTCATTGGTCTTGGGTATACTGGCAGTTATTTGTGTGTTTTTTGGCTATGGTGCTCTTCTTGGTGTGGCTTTAGGAATTGTTGGGCTGGTTCTTGGTATTGCTGCCAAAAAAGAAACCCAATCAGGGCAGGCTACGGCAGGGATCGTTCTTAGTGCAATTGCTATTGCACTATGTGCAGTGACTTTTTTGGCTTGTCTTGCTTGCCTTGGTGGTCTTGCTTCAATGGGTTTCTACATGTAATTGCAATCGAAACACAATAATTAATTAGCATATTTATAAGTGTTCGAGAAAGGTATGA
This sequence comes from Ercella succinigenes, assembly GCF_900002895.1. NCBI lineage: Bacteria > Bacillati > Bacillota > Clostridia > Eubacteriales > Oscillospiraceae > Ercella > Ercella succinigenes. The sequence continues at coordinate 120,985 of NZ_CDHP01000040.1, forward strand.
TAATTGCTTCCTTTTTTTACGGTATTTGGCATAACTATATCAATGTATGGCCTGATGATTGTCCTTGGATCAGGAATGGGTATTTTTTTAGCAGTCTACCTGCCTGTCTACAAAGACTTATCAAGACAGGATATCCTTTTTTCTTCTTTTTATGCGGTTATCGGCTTGGTGATTGGAGCAAAATTAATCTATCTGATTACCATATTGCCTAATCTGATAAGATATTTCGATCAGATTGAATGGTCGGTTGAATTAATTTCTGAATTGTTAAGAGGCGGTTTTGTTTTTTATGGCGGGTTAATTGGCGGCGTTTTAGCTGTATATATCTATTGCAAACAATATAAATTGCCTTTTTTCAGGCTTTTGGAAAATCTGATTCCTTCGGTACCGCTTATACATGCCATTGGCAGAACAGGCTGCTTTTTTGCCGGTTGTTGTTATGGTTTCCAGACTGATTCTATCTGGGGAGTTAAATTTCGCGTTGATTCAGCTGCTCCTGCCGGTACAGCTTTTTTTCCGGTTCAGTTATTGGAAGCAGGCTTTAATCTGATCATTTTTATCTTCCTTTTTGTATATTCACGTAGAGAAAGACGCCCTGGCCAGATAACAGGATTTTATCTGCTTTGCTATTCAATCATCAGATTTGCAATCGAATTTTTCCGAGCCGATACAGAAAGAGGTATCTGGGCAGGTCTATCTACATCACAGTGGATCAGTCTAATTCTGATGCCTTTATCTATCTGTTTAGTGCTTAGAAAATTGAAATTCAAGGAAAAAACAAATATTTTTTAAAGTCAAAAGCATTATTATGTTGTTTTTTTGCTTTTGTGGTAAAAACAATGTCATGACATCTCTTTTATATATTTGCAAGGACAAAGGCTGTGCTATAATCTGTCTGTAAAATGGAGGATAATAATGTGGCAGCAAAAATATTGATAGTTGAAGATGATATAGCTATTGCAGCGCTTATTGAGGCATCACTCAAACTGGGTGAGTATGATTATGATGTTTGCCATCATGGAAATGATGCTCTTTTCCATATTCAGACAAATAAGTATGATCTTATTTTACTCGATATAATGCTTCCTGGTATGGATGGTTTTGAAATACTGGAGAAAATACGTGGACGCGAAATACCAGTGATATTTCTTACTGCCAGAGACAAAGTTGATGACCGGGTACGTGGATTAAAAATGGGTGCCGAGGATTACATGGTAAAACCTTTTGAACCGCGCGAGCTTCTGGCAAGAATAGAAGTTGTCCTGCGAAGATATAATCGCAGCAATCAGCTTTTACAATATAACGATATAGAAGTAAGTCTGACCGAAAGAATGGTTAGACAGGCGGGAGAAGCAATTTTTCTTACACCGAAAGAATTTGATCTTTTGGTTCTTTTGATCAGACATGTAGACGAGGCTCTTAGCAGGGAAACAATACTGCAGCAGGTATGGGGATATTGCTTTGTAGGAGAAACAAGAACGGTAGATATGCACATAATGCAGCTGCGGAAAAAACTTGATTTTCATGACAAACTTAAAGCAGTAGTTAAAATAGGTTACAGGCTGGATAGATAGATGCGTTTCTGGCAAAAAATCTTTTTATGTTCGCTGGCACTGATTATGGTGACTATCAGCATAGTTTCCCTGCTTCTGCTTAAGGCTAATCATCAGGGTAATATAGAGCAGGCCAGACAAAATGGTATTAGTTCTCACGACCTGGTGATAGGCTCTATGCAAACTGCTGTAGTGCATGATCGTTATCAGGCCGGCAATGCCTTTCTGGATGAAGAAGAAATGATAAAATCTATTTCTAGGCTAGCCGACAGCTACAATAGACCGGTTTTTTTAACTGATAATCAAAGCGGACAATCTGCAGTTGTTTATTTTGAATTATATAAAGATCATGAGCAAATGTTCAGCAATCTACCTTTTGAACCTCGTTATTTTTCTAAAAGCAGTACAGAGATTGAGGCTGTTGATAATGTTGATACAAATCAACAAAGCCTGGAAGGTTCAGAAAGACCGGCTGCTCTCATTGACAGGCCTGAACTTGAATTATCGCAGCCGCTGGAACGTTATACTATAATACAAAGTCTGGACAAAGGCCACTGGCTTTTTGTTTCCAGCCTGATTGAACTTGAAAACAGAACCTATACTTTGGTTACAATTAAGGATGTTTCCGATATATATACTCTTTTATATAATCAGATTTATTTTTCTGCTGATCTAATGCTCGGATTGGCACTGGCTGCTGCCGGCGTACTGCTGATAATAGCAATCTGGCTTACAAGACCTATTGCTATCTTAAGACAATATACTTCCAGATTTTCCAAAGGTGAGTATAATATTCGTCTGGCTGTGGGAGGACGTGATGAATTATCAGCTCTGGGACATGATTTTAACAGCATGGCAGAAGCGGTTGAAAATAATATACATTCTTTGGAGCAAATGAATGAAGATCGAACCAGATTTATTGATAATCTAACACATGAAATAAAATCTCCTCTTACCAGCATAATAGGTTTTGCTGATCTTATCCGGCAGGCCCCCAGTATGTCAGATGAAGAAAGAATACGGCAGGCTGAATATATTTATAAGGAAGGCCGCCATCTGGAGCATATATCGAAACTTCTTATGGATCTTACTTTATTAGGATCAGATCAATTTGATCTGGAACAAGTTGATATATTTGATTTGCTTGAAGAGATATCCTTTATTACCAAGCCGATTATGGAAAAATATCATGTTGAACTTACCTTAAATAATCAACATGGAATAGTTGCTGTTAATCTGGAATTGTTTCGTTCTTTATTGTCAAATATTCTCGAAAATGCTGCTAAAGCTTCCAAAGAGGGAGAAAAAGTATTTTTGATTGCTAAACTTTTAGACAGTCATCAAATTGAAGTGGCTATTAAGGATAATGGTTGTGGCATTCCAGAGAAAGAAATTGAAAAAATACGCCAGCCATTTTATGTTTTAGACAAGGCAAGAACTCGAAAAGCAGGTGGCGCCGGACTGGGATTGGCTCTATGCGATGAAATTGCCAGAGTCCATAATGCTGAACTTAAGATAGAAAGTAAAATTGACGCTGGCACAACTGTGAGATTGGTTTTTCCTTTAGTAGAAAAGCCAGCTCCGGAAATAGCTGCCTTGGCTCAGCTTTCTGAAGTTAATCAAACTGCTAAAACTAATTCTCAAAACGAAACTACAAAAAACATAGCTAGTCAGGAGGGGCAGAAAGCAAGTGATCAGGCATAAAGCTAGTACAAAAGCAAAACAAAAGCAAAATATAGCCAGCAACAAGCTTTTCAATAGCAGGCAGAAAAGTTTTGCAAGCACTGGTCAGGCATTTTCTGAGCAAAATTGTTCAGAAAAACAAAGCTTCTGGCAGAGTTTTTTCTGCAAATTAGGTCGCGGCAATTTGATGACGGTTCTGATTGGATTAATGATTGTAGTATCAGGAAGGTTTGCAATTTTGTCTCTGGCGGTCAGAATACCTCAGCAGGAACCAGGTTTAACTGTTCATCAAATATTGCCAATTAATCTGAATACTGAATCACAAATTGATATGCAGGGAGCGGAGGTTTCTTTGGATCCTTTCGAACGTCTAAATGAGAACAACCATATTGAGGTTTCGGCGTCTGATGTTACAGCAACTGATGATTATTGGAATCTTGACTGGTGGTCACAATATCTTCTAAGAAAAATGCCGGAGGTTCATGATAACCTTTTAATTACAGGTCAAAGAAAATACTGGATATATAGAGATGATGGAATTATACCAAAGCCAGGAGTCAGAACAGAGAAATTAACCAATGAATGGCTTTTGTCTGAAAGTAGTTTAAGTAATGATTTTGACTGGTCATGGTCTTTAAAAACTGCTTGGAATCATAATCGTGGTCTTGTTTACTTCCGTATGGATGCGCCACAATATCTGCATGGAGAACTAAAAGCAGATGATGCTATTCTTGAGCAGGCAAGTAAATCCGCTCGTGTTTTTGTCAGCCATCTAACAGAATGGCTTTTAGATGTAACCAGCCCGGGATTAAAGGCTCCTGTTGCTACCTTGGCGTCATGGCCTGGGCAGCCTGAAAGTTATAAAATGGAAGGCATGATCTGCCATGTTATTTTCGAAGATCCTCAGACTAATACAAGGTTTACGGTTTTTTATAATGTGGCTATAATGCAGGTAGTAGGCTTTGCTGGACAGTAACATGAGGTTTATATTATGCGAATAAGCACAGATTTTGTATCGAACAGAGAAAGTTTTTTTGAAATAGATATAGATACAAAAAAATGTATTGGCTGTGGCTTTTGTTCTGAGATTAGTCTGGGCTTTTTTGAAATAAGAGATAATATGACAGCAGTTATTAATGAAAAAAAGATAAATGAGAGCATAAAATCAGATTTAGCTGATAATAAACTACAAATTTTGGAGTTCATAAAAAGTTCAGCTGATTCATGTCCGGTTGCAGCGATTAAAGTAATTGGTCTAAACGATATTTTATCTGCCTTTAATTTATAAAGGGTCAGGCTGACAGCAGGGACAACTGCATGTTCCACGTCCGGCCACTTTTCGTTTTGTAATTTCCTGCCCACAAATCTGGCACTTTTGCCCGCCCTTTCCATAGACTTTTAATTGATACTGAAAGTGTCCTTTGGTGTTTAATCCATCAACATAATCGCGGAAAGAAGTTCCCCGATGCCCTATTGCAGATCCCAGCACCTGTTTAACTGCCTGATGCAGTTTGCTTATTTCAATATCGAATAAAGATGCAGCCAGACGTAAGGGACTTATTCCTGCAAGAAAAAGCGACTCATCAACATATATATTGCCAAGACCGGCGACAACATGCTGATTAAGAAGAACATTTTTTATATTAGCTTTTTTATGTCTTTGCAAAGCCGTTTTGAAATGCTCAAATGTCCATTCGCTGTCCAGTGGTTCAGGGCCTAAAGATGCAAGACCTTGCTGCAGAGTTTCTTTCCCCTGAGGGAAGTACCAGATGCGGCCGAAACGCCGCACATCTCTAAAAAGCAAATCAAACGGATTATTACCTGATTTGTCGGTGAGTTTGAATTTAACATGAACATGATCACGCTTCATATCACCTTGTTCATCGAGCAGAAGTTGACCTGTCATACGTAAGTGAATAACAATACTTACGGTATTTCCTGCATCAATGATCAAATACTTGCCTCGTCTGCGTAAATCCTTAATTTCACACCCTGATAAAGATAAACTGAATTCATTTATCAGAACTTCAGATTTGAATACCTCTACTTCTTTGAAGACATTATTTTTCAATTTTAACAACAAACTTCTTCTTATTGTTTCTACCTCAGGCAATTCAGGCATTTTATTCTCCTTAAAAAATCTTTTTGATCAACTTTCTTTAGCGATTGCTTTTTGCAAATCGTTCAGCCACATATCTACAGCCGCATCGCTAGGCATGCGCCAATCACCTCTGGGCGATAAAGTTACACTGCCTACTTTAGGGCCGTCTGGCAGACAAGATCTTTTAAACTGTTGGCTAAAAAATCTGCGTATAAAAACAGGCAGCCAGCGATCAATTTCGCTGTGAATTTGTTCCGGACTGCGTTTGTTTTCTTCAGTTTTTTTGCTTTCCGCATCAACAAATGCCAAGCGAGCCAGTCTCCGGATTTTGGCAGGCGTAAAACCAAAACGAACGAGATAATACAGAAAAAAATCATGCAATTCATAAGGTCCAACCAAATGCTCGGTTTTTTGAGCAATTTTACCATCCTGGGGAGGTAGAAGCTCAGGGCTCACCGGCGTGTCAAGAACATCAAGAAGTGCCTTTCTAAGAGTATCATCACAGTGTGAAGCTTCGTAAGAAACCAGATGCCTTACAAGAGTTTTGGGGACAGAAGAGTTTACAGCATACATTGACATATGATCACCGTTATAAGTGGCCCAGCCAAGTGCCAGTTCTGACAAATCTCCTGTTCCTACTACCAACCCTCCTGTTTGATTTGCAATATCCATAAGAATCTGAGTGCGTTCTCTGGCTTGAGAATTCTCATATGTAACATCATATGTATCAGAATTTTGACCGATATCGGCAAAATGCTGTTCGACAGCTTTCGCAATAGAAATTTCCTTAATTGAAGTGCCTAATGATTTTGCAAGAATTAGCGCATTGCCGTATGTTCTATCGGTCGTACCAAATCCCGGCATCGTGATAGATAGAATTCTGGAGCGATCCCAAGCCAAAGAGTCAAAAGCCCGGACAGTAATCAGAAGCGCAAGTGTTGAATCAAGCCCACCGGACAACCCTATAACAGCAGTGTCGGCATTTGTGTGCACAAGCCTCTTTCTTAGCCCCTGCATCTGCATAGTAAGGATCTGTTCGCACCTGTCCTCGAGTTCCAGAGGATTTGCCGGAACAAAAGGGAAGGCATGGTATTTTCTATTAATTTCCAGCTCGCGGCTTATCAAAGAAAAAGTTATTATTTTATAACCCTTGTTTGAGCCGGCAAAAGTGTTCTGCCGTCTGCGTTCTGCTGCCAGCATCTGAACATCTATCTCAGATATTACCATTTCATTTTGGAACATTTCTGCCTGTGCAAGCTCATGCCCATTTTCGTATATCATATTATGCGAGGCAAAAACCAGATCTGTAGTTGATTCTCCCTGACCGGCATCCGCATAGACATAACCGCAGATTAGTTTTGCAGAATGGCTTTGTACCAACAATCTTCTGTAATCAGCCTTGCCGATAATTTCATCACTGGCAGAAAGATTGGCAATAATTGTAGCACCTGCCAGTGCATGACCGGCTGATGGTGGCAAAGGAACCCAGAGATCTTCGCATATTTCAGCAGCGAATATAAAATCAGTAATTTCTTTGCTGGCAAAAAGAAGCTTCTGCCCAAAAGGAACTTCCTGTCCTGCCACTTCGAGCATACAATCGCCGTCATCTCCATTAAAAGGACGGAAATGTCTCATCTCATAAAATTCAGAATAATTAGGAATGTTCTGCTTAGGAACAATACCAAGTATTTTGCCCTTACAACAAACAGCAGCAACATTATAAAGATCATTTCCTACAGCAAGCGGCATTCCTATAATTATAATCATTTCAAAGTCCCGGCTGAATTTAAGCAAACTTTCCAGACAAGACAAAGCATTATCGAGAAGAACCTTGCTAAGGAAAAGATCGCCACAAGTATATCCTGTCAGGCAAAGCTCAGGCAAAACCAACAGCTGAACATCTTTTTGTGCTGCTTTCTCAATAGTTTCTTGAATTTTGCTGCTATTATATTGGCAATCAGCTACCCTTATATCAAGTGAAGCTGCCGCTGTTCTTATAAAACCATCCTGCATAATAATGCCTCCCGGTAAGTAAATTACTGTAATTGTTAAATAATAAAATTATCAAGCAATCACAGCTTAAAAAAAGAAAAACAAGACAATGATTAACTCTGAAATTTGATTCACATTATAGCACAATGAAACGGCGTGAATTGAAAATTTTCCAGACAGTTTACTGATTGTAAATAAGCTTAATACAAGATTATAATAGCAGGAGAAAAAATGAGGGAAAAAAATGAGTGATCTGTCAGCTGGAGGTTTCAGAATAAGAAAAGACTTATTGAACGGACTGCGGGACGGCCTGCCGATAGGGTTAGGCTATCTGGCAGTATCTTTTGCTTTTGGAATTTTTGCAGCAGAAGGTAAAATAGCTCCTCTGACAGCAGCTTTTCTTTCTCTTACTAACTTAACATCAGCCGGACAATTTGCAGGATTAAAATTAATTTTGACTAATGCACCCTGGCTGGAAATCGCATTAACAACTTTACTGATAAATATGCGCTATGCACTAATGTCATTATCTCTTTCACAGCGAATAAGATCAGATTTGTCGATTCCACAGCGCCTTTTGATAGGATATGGCATAACTGACGAAGTTTATGCAGTTGCTATATTACGTGAAGATGAACTGGGCTTATCCTATATGATAGGATTAATGACACTTCCGGTTTTGGGTTGGACCGGTGGAACTTATGCAGGTGCATTAGCAGGTTATATTCTGCCTCTGGCTTGGCGCAGTGCATTGGGAATTGCTCTTTATGCTATGTTTGTGGCAATCATTATGCCATCCGCACGCAAATCCAGACCGGTGCTTCTGGTTGTTGCTTTTGCCGCTGCTTTAAGCGTTCTTTTTGAATTTGCACCGCTATTATCTCTGATTCCTTTGGGCTGGAGAATAATTATCTGTACAATAATTGCATCAGCTGCAGGAGCCTGTCTGGCACCAATTCAGATAACTCCGACCGAGGAGGTGCAAAGAAATGGCTGATCAAAAATTGTTTATTGCAATTCTTGTTATGACTGCCGTTACCTGGTTGCCCAGAATGCTTCCTCTTTTACTTGTGCGAAAAAAAATAGAAAATATCTGGGTAAGATCTTTTCTGTACTATGTTCCCTATGCCGTTTTGGCCGTTATGACCATCCCCGCGATCTTCTTTGCGACTTCTTCAATATGGTCTGCTCTAGCCGGTCTGGTTGTTGCTTTGCTTTTAGGCTGGCATAAAAGAAGTCTTCTGACAGTGGCTATCGGAGCGTCGATTGCAGTTTTTTTGACAGAACGTCTGTTACAGCTATTATAATTTGCACAAAAGATAAATTGCTAATTGTTTTTTTATCGTATAATATATCTATACGATCTTTCTTTGATATTGTTTCAGAGAGACAAACCAGCATCTGATTAATATCAAAAAGAATTAGTCACAAGAAGTAGCTTTTGCAGCAAGGGGGTAGCAGCTATGACACGAGTTAGTAAAGAGCAAATTATTGATGCCTTGAACAATGACCGATTCAAACTGTTTGGACAGCCCAAGTGGACTTTTGGCCGCAATACCTGCAATACCTATGAAGTTTTCGTAGATTTGATGCTTTCGGAGAATCAGGAATCTATCCAGCCGGAGGCATTTATTCCAGTGATCGAAGCAGACGAAGAACTGACCAAAAAATTTGGTTCCTGGTTTTTGGAACATGCTTTCACAGACGGTGCCAGACTAATGAATGAGCTGGAAATGAATCTGACAATCTCTATCAATATTTTAGGCTTCCAAGCTAATCGACCGGAATTCATTGATAGATTGTCAGCTTTAATTGAAAAAACAGGTATTTACAACAATAACTTACAGTTCGAGCTAAGTGAAGCACAGCCGTTAGATGAAACAGGAATTGAAAATCTACATCGTCTGCACGATGAATTAGGGATCAAGCTGGTTCTTGGCAATTTCGGTACCGGATATTCAAACATAGATATTTTGCGTAAGATTCCTTTTGATATTATTGAATTAAGCAAAGAATTTACAAAGGGAATCACAGAATTTGAAAAAGAGCTTAAGATTATTGTGGGCATTTTTCAAATGGCACAGGTGCTGGATATTGAGGTATGTGCTAAAGGAATTGAGACTGCTGAACAAATGGAATTACTTGAAGAAGCCGGATTCAAAATGGGGCAGGGCTATCTTATTGGAAAACCTTTACCTATGGAAGAACTAAAAGATTTTATCCGCAAATACGCAGATTAACGATTTGGGTTAAAAGCATAAAAAAAGACCACTCTGCCTGATTTTATCATTATCAGGCGGGTGGTCTTTTTAACTTTACTAACGGGCGTTTCTGAGCATAACTGATAGCTCTTTTAACTTAGGTGGTTTGCCATACATCAGAATACCAATGCGATATATTTTTGCCGCCAGCCAACCTGTTGCAAAAATAGTTGCAAACATCAGAAGTACCGAAATAGCAATTTGCCATATCGGGACATCGGTCATGGCTATACGTACAAACATTACCATTGGTGAAAGAAAAGGCACAAAAGAAGCGACTAGAATTAAAGTTGATTCAGGAGCCATCATGCCATAAAAAGCAACGAAGAAAGCAACCATAAATACCAGCATTATAGGCATAATACTAGTATTGATATCCTCTGTCCGGCTAGCCAGGGATCCCAGTGCTCCGTACAGGAATGCATACACAAAATAGCCGGTAAAATAAAAGAGGATAGTATAAAAAATAATCTGAGGAGGCATACTGAATACAGATTCTATTATTTCAAAAGCAGATAGATAGGTTTCATTGATTTTATAGAAGACACCGGCAGTTACTAAAAGCACGCTGATTTGAGCAAGCCCTGCCAGCCCGGAACCAATAACCTTACCAAACATCAGATTCATTGGTCTGGCAGATGTTATAAGCATTTCCATTGCCCGATTGCTTTTTTCGGAAGCAACCGAGGTCGCTACAAGCTGACCATACATCATAACTGTCATGTAAAGCAGGAATACAAGAAGATAAGTATAGAAATACGTTTGTTCCATGGACTTCCCGGACTCTTGCACTGTTTCTATAATTTCTATTGAAGGTTCAGTCAATGCTGTAATTATTGAATTTTCATCAAGTCCTTGTTCAGCAAGATATATGGCTCTGTAATATTGACCAAGTGCCGCTTGTAACTGCATGGGTGCACTTGAGCCTGTCATGCCCATTCTTCGAATAACCCAAGTGTAGCTTTCCGGATTTTCTATCAGCAGTAATCCTCCTGCTTCACTATTATCTATTTTTTCTTTTATTTCATCATATTCAGAAGCTGTAGCCGTTTGCCAGAGATCATCCGGCATAATTTCCTTAAACTATTCCAGGGCGGGTGCCGAATCTGTCTGATCAATAATATAAATTGTATCTTCAACCGCCGGTTCACTTTCAGAACTAAAATCAATTCCTAAATTTTTAACGGTATTTATAATAGAAGGCAGACTTAATCCTATAGCCAGAAGAGCAACAACTGCAAGAGTTATACCAACATAGACTTTGTTGCGAAGATAGGTCATAAATTCAAATTTCATTACGGTTAAAAATTGCCTGTTCATATTATCCTACCTCCTTTTCAGTAGAGGCATTATTTGCCTTATCTGCTTCATATGGAGTATCACCGGTTTTTTCGACAAAGATCTGTTCCAGAGAAGGTTCAACAATGTTGAACTGTTCAATTTCAAGATTTGCTTCAACCAAAGATTTGAGCAGCTCATTTCTTGCAGATTCTTTTTTCAAAGTAACAATGCAATCTCCATTTAAAGCTTCCAGAGATCTAACAGCTTCAGGTAGTTTTTGGCCGGATTGCAGATCTTTTATAATTGAAAAAGATCCCTGAGGATACTTATCAGGAGAGATGGCGATACGTATCTTGTTTCTTTCATAGCTTCTCTTTATATCACGAATAGATCCTGAAAGAACAATTTTACCTTGATGCAGGATTGCTATATCATCACAGAATGTTTCGACATAATTCATCTGATGACTTGAGAAAAGGACAATTTTGCCCAGCTCAACTTGCTCGTGTACGATTTCTCGTAAAAGCTGAGAATTAACCGGATCAAGACCGCTGAAAGGTTCATCAAGAATTACAATATCCGGATCAGCAAGCAAAGTAACAGCCAATTGAATTTTTTGCTGATTACCTTTAGATAATGTTTCCAGCTTTTTGTCTATGATATCCATCATATCCAGCCTTTTTAACCATTTAATCATGTTTTCTTTGGCTTGCCGACGACTAAGGCCTCTCAATTCTCCTAAATAAATGAGCTGATCACCAATTTTAATTTTAGGATATAGACCTTTTTCTTCCGGCAAATAACCTATACCAATTTTACTGTGGCGAAGGTTTTTGCCGTCAATCAAAATTTGTCCCTCGTCTGGTGGAAAGACATTCATAATGGTGCGGATAGTTGTAGTTTTGCCAGCTCCATTTCGACCCAGCAGACCCATTGCTGCCCCGCTTCTGGCATTAAAGGAAACCTGATTAAGTACTAGCTTAGGGCCAAAGCGTTTAATCAGATCAATTGTCTCTAACTGCATAGTTTCACCTGTCCTTTTCCCTATCTGGATATTCTAACAATATACAGAGATGTTTTTTTTCAAAAATAATCATAGCATGCAAAGACTATGTCTTCAAACCATGTAAGAGGTTCATAGTAATAAAATAAACAGAACAGAGATTCGAACCTCCCCATTTCTTTACTTTCCATCCCTTCTATTTTTATCCGGCACCTGAAAGATTTCAAGTGGAAAAAGTATTTTAAAAGTATTTTCTTACTATGTTTTTACTTTTAAACTCTTTTTTATGTGCTATTATTTTCACAGGGGATTTAATAAGGGGGTATCAATGGCTGTAATCAAAATATTTCAGATGTTTGTAATTTATTGTTTTATAGGCTGGATCCTTGAATCAATATTTCACACTGTATGGGAAAAAAAGCTGGTAAACAGAGGTTTTTTAAATGGACCTTATATTCCGATATATGGATTTGGTGCACTCTTTGTTCTTGTAATTCTTAAACCATTCAGCGAGCATTGGTATATAGTTTTTCCGGTATCTATTGTTATAACAACTGTTCTCGAATATCTGACCGGCTGGGCTATGGAGAAAATATTTAAAAACAAATGGTGGGATTACAGTATGCTGCCTCTTAATTTACACGGTAGAATTTGTTTATTGTTTTCACTTGGCTGGGGTTTTCTCTGCCTTGCCTTGGTATATATTATCCATCCTGCAGTTGTAGGTATAATTCAAATTCCGTCCGATGTAACCGGCAAAATAATAACATCTGTAATATTTGTAATAATCCTGATTGATCTTGCTTTTACTATCCGGGCGACGGTAAATCTTAATGAAGTCTTGAAACGTATTGAATATGTTAATGTTTTAGCTAAAGTCAGGCAATCTGCCCAGGTTAAGCAAACAGCACTGGCAGATAGATTTAATAATCAGATGGCAATAATTACAAAACGTTTTTTGGTTTTAAGAAATCAGGCAGACCAGTTAGGATATATCCAAAAACGCCTGCTCAGAGCTTTTCCTACTATGAAATCTCTAAATTATCAAGAATCTTTTGAATTTTTGCGCAACTGGATTTTTAAGAAAAGACGTAAATTTGTCTTGCCTCTGGATAAATTAAATTCTAGATTTGACAAATTAGTCAATAAACCGGAGAAGGAATCATTAGATGAAACCAAGACTGAAAACAAAAAAGAGGCTGACCACTAATATTTTAGTAGCCAGCCTCACAGCTGAAATTTTCAATTACCTTGGATCTTGAATTATTATCAGATTGAAACCTTAAAAGCTTTTTTGCCGGCATAAACTGCAGCATCTCCAAGAGCTTCTTCTATACGCAAGAGTTGATTATACTTTGCAACACGATCAGTACGTGAAGGAGCACCTGTCTTAATTTGTCCGGCATTTGTAGCAACAACAATATCCGCAATTGTCACATCCTCGGTTTCACCGGAGCGGTGAGAAACAATTGCTGTCCAGCCCTGATCGGCTGCCATCTCGATAGCTTCTAAAGTCTCGGTTAAAGTTCCGATCTGATTAACCTTGATCAGAACAGAATTGGATACACCAAGATCTATACCTTTACTGATTCTGGTAGTATTTGTAACAAATAAATCATCACCTACCAGCTGAATCTTATCTCCTAGCTTATCGGTAAGAATTTTCCAGCCTTCCCAGTCATCCTCCGAAAGACCATCCTCAAGAGATATAATGGGATACTTTTCAGCAAGTTCTGCCCAGAAATCAACCATTTCTTCACGAGTCTTGTATTGACCATTTTTCCAGAATAAATATTGTCCCTCTTTACCAGCTTTTTTTGCTTCTTCATAAAGTTCGGTAGCAGCAGCGTCCATGGCAATATAGAAATCATCGCCTGGTTTGAAACCAGCTTTTTCTATAGCTTCAACAATAAATTGTAAAGCTTGCTCATCGCTTTCGAAGTTTGGTGCAAAACCTCCTTCGTCACCTACCGAAGTACTATATCCTTTGTCCTTAAGCAATTTCTTCAATGTGTGGAAAACCTGGACGCTCCACTGGAGCCCCTGGCTGAAACTTTCTGCACCTGCCGGCATAATCATAAATTCCTGAAGGTTAATGCTGTTGTCAGCATGCTTTCCGCCGTTTATGATGTTCATCATTGGCACCGGCAGTTTGCGTGCCTGTACGCCACCCAGATATTGATACAAGTCAAGACCTAGAGCATTAGCTGCGGCTTTGGCTGCCGCCATTGATACGGCCAACAGAGCGTTTGCTCCCAGTTTCCCTTTGTTTTCTGTACCATCAAGCTCAAGCAATAATTTATCAAGACCAGCCTGATCTAAAACGTTAAAGCCCAACAACTCCGGAGCGATAATATTATTAATATTATCAACTGCTTTTAAAACTCCCTTGCCAAGATAACGGTTTGCATCTTCATCTCTTAATTCAACTGCTTCAAAAGCACCGGTAGAAGCACCGGAAGGGACAGCGGCACGTCCTAATGAACCATCTTCTGTTTCGATATCTGCTTCAACTGTAGGATTGCCACGAGAATCAATAATTTCTCTTGCCCACACTCTGGTAATCATAAGTTCCTGGATCATATAATTTTCCTCCTGAAAAACATATTCTGGCAAAACAATCTATTTAGTTGTTTTGCCGCTAAAAATCTTCATGCACACAACAAAGTAATTATACCCTTGCCAATTTTTTTCGAATGTAACATAAGCATCAAAATACTTCGCGGTTTGCTGCAGGATTATCAATTGCTGTTTCATAAGGACTTTTGGCAGCAAATGTTTTTACAGCTGCACCTGCTCTTGGTATAGGCATGAGAGTACCAGGGCCACCGACACATCCGCCAGGGCAAGCCATTCCCTCTAGGATATGACCGTGACACTTGCCTGCTTTAGCTTTCATTAGCATTTTTTTGCAGTCTCTCAAAGTATCGGCATGTTCAACAGGAATATCATCTATATCCTTTTTTTCTTTTTTAATACAATCAACTATTGCCTGTGCAACTCCGCTGGCAATAGCATAATTACGACCATCACGAGAAGCCAGGGTTGTAAAATTATCTTCAGGGAGATCCTGCCATTCAATGTCACAAGCACCAAACATACCCATTAATTCTTCAAATGTGATTACATAATCTATATATGGACTAACTTCTTTTTCCAGACCTTCCCTCTTTTTAGCAACACAAGGGCCTATAAAAACAACCCGCGAATCCGGATTGATTTCTTTAATCTTTTTGGCTGTTGCGACCATTGGAGTATGAGATTCAGATATACAACCGGCAAGTTCCGGCTGTTGTGCTTTTGCAAAAGATTCCCATGAAGGACAGCAACTTGTTCCCAGAAAATCTTGTTTTTCAGGAACGTTTTCAAGATATTCCTTAGCTTCATGTATGGAGCCTATATCAGCACCAAGGCCTACCTCCAGAACATCTTTAAAGCCCAACTTTTTTAAAGCAGCAACAACTTTACCAGGTGTAGCCAGAGGACCGAACTGACCGACAAAAGAAGGTGCAATTTCAGCATACACAGGTTGATCAAGTCTTATAGCGGTAATTAGCTGGAAAATTTCCGACTTATCTGCTATTGCGGCAAAAGGGCAGCTTACTATGCACAGCCCGCAGGCCACACATTTGTCCTGATTAATCTCTGCCCTGCCCAGTTCATCACTGTCAATTGCATCAGCTCCGCAAGCCTCAGCACAAGGTCGTCCAAAACGAACAATGGCATTGTAAGGGCATGCCTGTACACAACGACCGCATTTTATACATTTAGACATATCTATAATAGCGGCACGTTTTCCGATCGTAATAGCTTTTACAGGACAAACAGAAGTACAGGGATGAGCCAGACATTTACGACAGTTATTTGTGACAAAAAACTGATCTGTCGGACATGCTTCGCAGGCAAAAGGAATAACATTAACAAGGGGTTCAGCCAAAGCTTTATCGACGGTATCTGCCTTATCCATATCTTCTGTCAGTGCATGATGACGATCTACAGGACGCATCTCAAGACCAAGAGCCATGCGGATACGCTCTCGAATAATGGCTCTTTCCTTAAAAACACTGTCTCTATAAAGAGGTTGCTCACCGGGTATTATTCTATATGAAGATTCATAGAAAAAAGAAAAATCTGTATTATCAAGATCTCTTTCGTAGGCAAAGCGGGCTACCTCGGTAAAGACTTGACGCCGTATTTTAGTGATAGGAGTAAACAAACCACGCATATTATCCTCCGTGAAAAACTATAAGATCAAACACAGTTATGAGAGCGGATAATTTCCAGAATTTTTGACATGACTGTCTCGCTGTCCGCCCTGGTAATAGACTGACCATTTATTGCAACAATCGGAGCAAGCTGTCCCTGTTGACAATTGCCTTCGCAAGGCACGGGATTAATGACTATTTCGCAGTCTTCTTCCAAATTGGTAAATTCGATCAGACTTTCTATAGATGCAATGATATCCATTGCCCCCATCATTATGCAGTGTGTACCGGCACAAACATCAACGACAATTTTCGGCATGGGAAAACCCTCCTGTTTATTACTGATTTCATTGTATCATAGGAAAATGATTTTCGAGTCATTGTCATTGATTGATGAACTGTGAATATCACTCTGAATTATGCTGCAAATGTGTTGAACAACATAATAAAATGTGGTAAACTTTATCATATAGTATTAAAAACTAGATTAAAGAATTGTTATAACGAGGTAAGCATAGTGTCAAGAGTACAAACTAAAATTGAGGAAAAATGGAATACAGCTACACATGGAGGAATGGCGGCTATTTTACTTATATCGATGCCGCTGGTTTTAATACATGTTATAAACCAGGCCGGAAATATGGCTTTGAAAGATGGAATAGGCGTAGGCATTTTTATTCTTTGCCTGATTCTGATGTTCTCTACATCAGCAATTTATCACTCAATTCCAGCAAGCAGTAAGTACAAAAGAATACTAAACCGGTTTGACCATATGTCAATATTTTTTGCAATTGCCGGCAGCTATACTCCTC
The DNA here is from genome assembly GCF_900002895.1 of Ercella succinigenes. NCBI lineage: Bacteria > Bacillati > Bacillota > Clostridia > Eubacteriales > Oscillospiraceae > Ercella > Ercella succinigenes. Next base: position 137,876 of record NZ_CDHP01000040.1, read on the forward strand.
TTGTTTTATCAGTAATAGGTGGCAGAACAGGCTGGATAATTCTAGCGGTTGAATGGTCTCTTGTAATTATTGGCATCATTTTTAAAAGCATAAGTTTCAAAAAAAGTCTCCTTTCCTGGATTTTTTCTATTTTACTTTATCTTGCCATGGGTTGGGCGATAGTGGCTTGTTTTCCACTGTTTGCGGCAAGAGCACAACCTGCCTGTTTTTGGTTAATTCTTGCAGGTGGTATTTTTTACACTGCTGGTATAATCTTTTTTGCTCTTGAAAAACGCTATGCACATGTTGTTTGGCACTTTTTTGTCAATGCAGGAGCAATATGTCACTTTATAGCTATTGTTTTCTTCTTGCGCTGAGAGAATATGCAATCTTTATATTTTTTGAGAAAGCTTCCGTTACTGTCAGATTATCCAATCAAGACAGTTAATAACAGTTTGAAACATTAATGTAATGTGACTAAACTTGACTAAATCGGTTATAGATTATAAAATCAGGAAGTAGAGCAATCGAAAAGCGATAAAGCATGAAGAACTCGATTAACCTTTATTAACCAGTAGTTCGACATATTTTTGCATCATTACCAGTTAATTAAACAGTTATATAATAAGAGTTTGCAGTGAGGAAATCTGTGAATAAAAACAAAAAAATTATTATTGGAATAACATCTGCAATTTTGCTGACAGGAACGATTATTTCTGTCAGCTTTATTTACGCTAATGGTAGAATAGCAGCGCCGTCTTTGGACACAGAAAAGACGGAAGCTGTGACAAAATATTCAGACAGTGAATATATAGAGGGAATTAACAGACAGGCGATAAAAACCTTATCTGAAGATAAGAAAAACAGTCCTGAGACAACAAAAGAGACAACGGTTAAACCAAAGCCAACAAAGGCTCCTGCTGAAACATCAGTAAAACCAACGCAGCCTTTGGAAACAGAGCCTGCTCCGACACCGACACCTCCTGTGGAAACAGAGCCTGCTCCGACGCAACCTGTGGAAACATCAGCACAACCAACGCAACCTGTAGAAACTCAGCCGGTACCAACGCAGCCTGTAGAAACTCAACCGGCTCCGACTCAGCCACCGGTTTCATCTGCCTCGACCCTGGAGCAGAAAATGCTGGAAGCAGTTAATAATTATAGAGCATCGCAAGGTTTGACCAGATTTTCAGCAGCAGGTTCTGATGTAGTAAACGTGGCTGTAATACGAGCAGGTGAATCTGCGCAGAAATTTAGCCATGACAGGCCGGATGGAACTAAAGTTTTTGATCTCATAAGAGCTCATGGCATACAATACAGCCGTGCAGCAGAGAATCTGGCAATGGTTCCCAGTGGCTATAGCGCCGATCAGGTTCTTGAACTATGGTTAAAATCACCAGGTCACCTTACCAATATACGAGGAGACTATAAGTATCTGGCAGTAGGCATATACACCGACAGTCAGGGATATAGCTACTGGACACAAATATTTATCGGTTAATGTTTAGAAGATCGGTTAATGTTTAGAAGATATGAGGTTAAGATGCTCCTGCTATTCTGGTTGGAAGATCAGCCATTAGTGCTTGTAAATTTTCGTGTTTTTTCAACTTTATCAAGACTGCCCGGTCAGTATCCTTCATTATAACGGGCAAATCTGTTTCGCCAAGACCTGGTCTGACCGGGAAGGCAATTTGCTCTTGTTCGATATTAAACTCAGCATTAACCCCGTTTTTGTTGCCTCTGGCATCAAGTCTTATCCAGCGGTCGATTGATTGGAAGTAAACGGCATTAAGACTATGAATTATCAACGGAGACTGGTCATCATCTTCTAATCTTAGGTATTGATAACATAGACCTGAAGGTATTCCGTTGCAGCGAAGCAAGGCTGCCAGCAGATGTGATTTGCCGTAACAAAGACCCTCTTTAAACTGTAAAACATCAGAAGCCTGCCAGACTACTTTTGTGCTGGCAATATCGGCAGAATGCTTTATATGATCCCTGACAAAATCAAAAGTCAGATTGGCCAGCTCCATTTCTGGATCTGGCCATCTGATTGAGTCAGGATTTTCATTAATATTTTTCATCATTGAATCCATAAGCCATTTAGCAACAAATCTTATTTTAGGATTATTATGATCTATAGCCTCAGAGCTCAACAAATAATCATTTAAATAATCTGACTCGGTAAAAAAATTCATTTCTAAAACTCCATAATAATTTAAATTGCATCGGAAGATTTTGCAAGCTCAAATTCTTTCTCGATTTCTGTAGATGGTTTTTTATCAATAAGGCTGATAACAATTATCAGCAAAAGTGATACGATAAATGCCGGTAGCAGTTCATAAACTTCAAAAATTCCACCTAAAGGATAAATCAAGCGAGGCCAGAGTAAAGCGGTGACACCGCCGCTTAACATTCCTGCCAGAGCACCCTTAAAGGTTGTACGTTTCCAGAAAAGCGAACATAGCATAAGAGGTCCGAATGTTGCACCGAAGCCTGCCCAGGCATGTGCTACAATCTGGAATATTGTTCCTGACGGATTTGCAGCCATGATTGCGGCCGCAATAGCAACACCTATAATAGTAAGTCTTGAAACCCACAATACTTGCTTCTCACTTGCATCTTTTTTCAGCACACCTTTGAAGAAATTCTGAGAAATAGCAGAAGAAGTCATAAGAAGCTGAGAGTCCGAGGTGCTCATTGTAGCTGCCAAAATGCCCGAAAGAATAACTCCGGCAATAACAGGCGGTAACAAGGTCGTGCTCATCATAATAAAGACTCTTTCGCTATCTGCACCACCAAGTTCTCCAGGGAAAACAGAAGCTCCGACAAACCCGATAAAAACGGCTGCTGCAAGAGATATCAAAACCCAGACAACTGCGATTATACGTGATTTCTTTAACATACTGGCATCTTTAATTGCCATGAATCTTAGAAGAACATGAGGCATTCCGAAATAGCCCAGCCCCCATGCCAGTGCAGAAACAACCTGCAATGGCCCATAGCTTATAGCGGAGTTGGTTACAGCATTATGAACTCCGAACCAATCAAGATAACCCGGCATGCTTTGTGCTCTTTCAATAACATTATCCAGGCCGCCAACATAAATTGTTCCGACAACTAGTATTACAACCAAGGAAATAGACATTAATATTCCCTGGATAAAGTCAGTAGTACTTTCGGCAAGGAAGCCGCCAAGTGCTGTGTAGATAACAATAACAGCCGCACTTATGATCATCATTGTTACATAATCAAAATTGAAAATACTTTCGAATAAACGGCCGGCAGCCACAAATCCGGAAGCAGTATAAACAGTAAAGAAAATAAGAATAAACAAAGCTGCAATGCTCATTAGAATTCTTTTTTTATCATGAAAACGATTGCTGAAAAAATCAGGTAATGTAAAGGCATTTCCCGAAATCTGACTGTATCTGCGTAATCGGCGCGAAACGAGCCGCCAATTCAGATAAGTACCGACAGCCAGACCAATTGCGGTCCATGCTGCTTCGCCTAATCCTGAAATATAAGCTAATCCAGGCAAACCCATCAGCAGCCAGCTGCTCATATCCGATGCCTCTGCGCTCATGGCGGTTACCCATGGTCCAAGACTACGTCCCCCGAGAAAAAAGTCTTCTGATTTTTGATTGCGACGCGAGTAAAGCAAACCTATAGCAATAACCATTGCCAGATAAGCAATCATCGCAACCAGTATCCAAATCTGTTGCGCTGTCATATCAAGCCCTCCCAATATGTGATAAAAATGATAAAATAGACTTGGCTATTTTACCACAAAATATCAGACAAATGGCAGTGCTACAGCGAATATTGCTATATTTGCCAGACCATGAACAATCCAGACAGGTAAAAGACTGTTAAAACGGTAAGTTATGTGGTTTAAAATTAGTCCAGAGGCAAAAAGTCCTGCCAGAGACAAGATCAAAACAGGCAAGTTGAACCAATTGCGAAAAACAGTAAGATGGTATAGCGAAAACAATAATGCCGAGATAATTGAAGCATGCCTGTAAGTCAAATTCTTTAACAATCTTCCCAGAATAAAACCACGGAAAAAAATCTCTTCTGTAAAAGAGTTAAAAAAGGGAATATAAATAAATGTCAGATAGATCATAAGCTTTGTAGCACCGGTTCTTTCACGAATTTCGCCTATTGCCTGCTCTGCGCTGAAAATAGCCCCAAGAGGTTTTGAAAAAACAAACAAAACCAAAATGATGACTGCACCTATACCTGTAAAAAGCAAACAAGACTTCCTGACCGGTTTAAGGCTAAAATTAATTTTAAACCATTCCAGATCTGAAAGAAAAACTTTGCTAATTATAAAAGGGAGTAACACAAATAAGACTATTTTTGAAATTGATTTAATTGCATATACAGGATCGAGGATTTTGCTGATAAAAGCATATACCAGCAAAAGCGAAATTATGATAAAAATATCTCTACAAAGATTTCTTTTTTTCAAATTTATCACCCAAATAAATTTTATTGCCTGTTTAAGGAGTATAATCAGGCAAATATATTTGCACTTTCTTCAATTATTTTTGAGAGACGGCATATGTTGCATAATGCCAGATTTAACAATATCATGTCAAGCTTTGTCAAACTCAAGCTTGGATTAATAAGGAACTACATGTAATAAGACAAACAGATATTTTACTGAAAATAAGTCAGAGTCAAACTTTGTCATAACTTGATTGCATGTGGTATGCTGTTACGAGTATAATGTAATGAGAAAGGTTTTTTTGGGGATGTTTTACGTTTAGCAAATATGAAAACTAAAGATCACAAGTACTCGCGCAAGCTTCTTTGTGATCAAGTGTTATCAAAATTACTAATTGAGTATTAAAGATTGATTTAGAAGGGTTCGACAGCAAAAAGGGAGGGTTCATTATGAATTGTACAAAGTGCGGCAATGAGTTGCCCGATGCTGCTATTTTTTGCAATAATTGCGGCAATAAAGTAGTTTCAGCAGAGCAGACAACTTTAGAATCTGCAAAAGAACAGACAACAGCTGATTATAAGGAAACAGAGATTCCTGACGGTAATGACCAGACCGGTGTTACAGCACAGCCGGAGGCTCCGGTAATTCCAGAAGCCCCACCGGTTCCGGAAGCGCCAAAAGTGGAAGTTCCACCGATGCCAGAGATGCCGAAAGCAGAAGTTCCAGAAACTCCAGAGATTCCCAAAGCAGAAAAAGCACCTATACCTGAAATGCCTAAGCAAGAAGTTCCGGCGGCAGCAGCGACTACTTTGCCGAAAATATTTTGCACTAAATGTGGCAAGCAGGCACAGCCTGGAACTGCATTTTGCACAGGTTGCGGTAATAATTTAAAAAGGAATCAACCGACTGCGGAGTCAAAACCTCCTCAGGCACACCAGCAATATCAGCAGCCGCAAGGGAATCAGTCTGTACCTTATGGACAGTCTCCCTATCAGCAGCCTAACCAGCCTTATAACGGTCAGGCGGCAGCATCTCCATATCAGACACAAAACCCTTATGGTGCGCCGCCTGCCGCTCCCGGATACACTGGACAACCCCAACAGGGATATAATGCACCAGGTTACAATGCTCAGTATAATCAACCGTCAGCAACACAAGGCAAAAAAGGTGGCAAAAAGAGCATAGTTCCTTTGATTGTGATTCTCGCTGTGATAATAGCTGCAGGGGCACTTACCTGGATTTTTGCAGGCAGAGATATAGCAAGAATGATTCGTGGTCCTAAAAAATCATATGTTGCAATAGAAGCAAAACAAATGGCTCAGTACACCACAGATATGCTTGATCTGATGATCAGAACTCAAGATGATACCGGTGGACGTATTATTGACCTTGCTTTGTCGGTTGACGGAGATACTCTCGGATTGGATCCGTCAATGGTCACAACAATTGAGAATATTAGCCTTAAAAACACCTATATGTTTGATCGTAAAGATGACTCGAAATTATATAATAAGCTAGATTTTATGGTAGGTGAAGAGGCTGTATTAACACTGGAAGCGCTACAGGATGAACAGCAGATGATTGTTGGCATACCTCAGCTTTTAGGTACATATATTGTTGCTGATGATCAGGATATGCAAGAGATGATGGGTCCTGGTGTTGATTTTGACATGAGCACGATAACAGACACCATGAATATGTTAACCTTCGGTGTGGATATGGAACGCCGCGATCTGGAAAAATCTGTTAATAAACTGGTAGATATAGCTCTGGATCATATAGATGAAGCAGAATTTGAAAAAAAATCAGAAATTAAAGCCGGATCAGTAAAAGCTGTTTATGATTCCTATACAGTTACAACAACAGGCGAAAATCTTCAGGCGATGATGATTGAGATTCTTGAAGAGTTAAGAGATGATCCGATTTTCTACGATTTTGTTTATCAGTTCTCTATGATTTCTTATGACGAGTTTGAGATGGAATCTTTTCCGACCCGTGAAGAGTGGGAAGATGAAATTAATGCTGCCATAGAGGAGATTGAAAGTACAGAAGAAGACCTGGAGAATGTTGAAATTGTTCAAACCATACATGTAGATAAGAAGGATAATGTAAGAGCCAGACATATAATAATGACTGATGAAGATGGCTATGAAGTTATGAACCTTACTTACTACGATGAAGTTGAAGAAGACGGTCTGTATGTAACAGGTCTTATTATGGACATGGAAGGCGAGCAGATCGAGCTTATAGCAGAGTATGAGAAAGACGGTGAAAAGAAAACCGGCGAACTTAAAGTAATTGCTGAGGGAACGGCAATGCTGACTGCCGATTTTGTAGATTTCGAAGAATTTGATATGGGTGATGAAACCTGGTTTACAGGTAGCGCAGTTGTTAAAATAGCACCGGCAATGACCGGAGAGGAAATCCCTGAACTTGAGATAATAGGAACTTATGAAAATGACCGCTACCAGATTGATCTTTCAATCAAGGATATGGGAGCAGTTAAGCTTGGATATCAGATTATTGAAAGTAAAAAGGTCTCCATACCTTCCCTGAGTGATGTTGCCACAGTCAGATTATCAGATGAAGAAGCGCTTCAGAATCTGCTGACAGAGGATGTGCTCGTAAATTTAGAAAATATTATGAACTCTATGGGTCTTTCAGAAGAAATGCTCAATAGTATCATGATGGGCGGATTCAATGGTGGCTGGGATTATGACGATGACTGGGACTATGAAGACGACTGGGAAGACTGGGACGATTGGGACTATGAAGATGACTGGGACTATGAAGATGACTGGGAATACGAAGATGACGAATGGGAAGATTATTATGATGACTGGGAAGACTACGAAGGTTGGGAAGACTGGGACGATGCGGACTGGGAAGCCTACTGGGATGAGTTTTATGCCAACTGGGACTGATAAATAATTTTCGCAGATTGTCAGGTGTTATATGTTAACAGTAAACAATGTTCATAAAAAATATAAAAAAGAAAGTGTTTTGGCAGGGGTCAGCTTTGAAGTTGACCCTTCCACTGTTCTGGGCATAAGTGGTTCAAATGGAACAGGAAAAACAACCCTGATAAATATAATTGCATCTGTTCTTGAACCTGATCAGGGAGAAATAAGATTGCAAGGAATTTCGTCTGTTCAGCATGGCAAATATCGCAGTATGATAGGATATGTTCCCCAATCAATTGCCTTATCCAACCGTCTTAGTGTCTATCGCAATCTTGAGTTCTGGGGAGCTATAAGAGGACTTAGAGGAAGCGTACTTAAAGATGCTATTGTTGAAGTTGCTCATCAGACCAATGTGTCATCTTTTCTAAAAAAATCTATTTCCCAATGTTCCGGCGGGATGGCAAGACGTGCCAATCTTGCTGCCGGTATAATTGGCAATCCTTATCTGATTTTACTTGATGAACCGACAGCTGGTATTGACGAAGATAACAGAGATATAATTTTGCAGACAATCAGCGATCTGCGTAATTCAGGCAGAATAATTCTGATGGTCAATCATTATGCAAATGAAATGGCAAATGTTTGTGACCGTATGATTGTGCTAAAAAATGGCAAGGTGAACTATGCTCCCTAGACTTATTCTTTATTACTGGCGGGAATCATGTAATATTCGCACAGCGGCCTTGCTTGTGGTAGTCATACTTCTTACTGTTTTTGGACAGAATATCGCCTGGGTAGATGATAAAGGAGAGCTGGAAATATATGAAACCCTTGCGGTTTCTATTGTTGATTATGATAAAAGTATTATTTCTTATGTTATAAGAACACAATTTTCAGATCTTGATGCGGTAGAAACGGTATATCTAGATGATTATGAAACGGCAAAAGCCCGCCTTGAACGCAATGAAGTTGTTCTGGTACTTGTTTTGCCTGAGAATTTTTATGAAAATACAATTTCCGTACAACAGCGCGAACATGTTCTGGTTTATTTAAATGAACAGATGCCTGCAGAAGCCAATCTTTTTGCCAAGCTGCTTAATCATGCTGTTGATAGTTTTACTTCTGTACAGGCAACCCTTTATACCTATCAGGAAGAGTTAAGACCTCTGATAAATGATGTTGAAAAATATGAACAATACAGCAGTGCGGCAACGCTGGATGTAGCTTTTCGTATGATCAGAAGAAACAGTATGCTCACGGTGGAGCATGAAGCTAAGATGCGGCAGTTCTGGTTTGTAATTGCCGCTTTAACCAGCATATTCGGGATGCTACCGGCACTTCTTGTATTGATGATGGTGCAGCAGGAAATTCAAAGTGGTCAGCAGGAACGTTTGAGAGCAGCAAATGTGCCATGGTGGCAATTACATCTGGCAAAAATGATTATAGGCATGATTTGGCTCTTAACCGGACTTGTTCCCATGTTTTTATTTGCCAGATTTTATTTGCCTCAGCTTAGTTGGTTGATGATAATCACTGCAGTACTTCCTTTGTATTTAAGTTCTTCTTTGCTTTGCCTGTCCTTAGCATATCGAAGCCGTCGTACAGAAACTGTTATGCTTACTGCATGGCTGGGTATGCTTGCTTTCCTTCTTTTGGCCGGAGGAATTTACCCAAGACAACTTCTACCAGAATGGCTTTTGCCATTGCAGCCTGTTTCACCAGCTTATTGGTCATTTAATCAGATATATGATCTGCTTTATGAACGAGATATAGCTGCCAGCATGTATATATGGCCTCTGATAATCGTACTAATATGTATACCTATGAGCTGGTTTTCATGGAAAAAGGTAAAATGAAATGAAAAATGTGACTATACTGCTAAGATTAACAAAAATAAAAATATTAGATTTGCTCAATCGACCGGTAATGCTGGTAATGCTGCTTTTATTACCTATGCTGCTTGGATCAATAGCAGGTGTAGCTAATTTGCGTAATATTGATAAAGATATTTTTCTTGCTGTTTTGGATGAAGATAAAAGCCAGGCCAGTAATAAAGTCATAGAAGATCTGAAAGCAAAAGGCTGGACAATTTTTTTGCCGACTGAGAACGAAGCACAGCGTATGCTTCTTAGAGAAGAAGTGGACGGACTTCTGGTAATTGATTTGGGTTTTGAAGCAGAACTAAGTGATTTTGATAATCCTCATCTTAGATATTATGAAGCAGAAGGTTCAATGGTTACAACTATGGTACAGGAAGTAATTGTGGCCTCAGCGCTGCCACTTTATAGCCAGGAGGCGATGGTTGATCAGATTGGTGATCTTTATATGGCAGACAATCGTCAGATACCTGAGGATCTTAAAGACCGTTTTGCTAGAAGAATAGAAGAATTAAGCAAGCAGGAAGCCTTGATCACTATTGATTTCGTTGGGAATCTTCGAGTTGCTCCCACCTTGACATTTGTGGTTTCTGATTACTCAATGGAGGTCTTTTTTCTATCTATCTATGCAATACTTGGAACTCTATCGCTCTGTCGTGCAGATCTGCGCCGCCGTTTGGGCTCTACTTCCAGAGGACTGGCTTTTGATTATACTGCCACCTTGATTAGTTTGCAGCTCTTGGGTCTGGTTCAAATTATTATTTATACAGCCAGTATGAATTTACTGATGTCTCAGCCGGTCAGATTAAATGATCTTTTGATTCTCTTTGTTTTTTTATTTGTCATGCTAGGATTTGGACAGCTTTTATCGCTGATAGAAGAAAGCATGCGTTTATATCTAAGCCTTCTGGCATTGTTGTTTTCAGCATTTATCGGAGGCTGCTTTTTTCAATTGTCACACAATATGCTAAATAAATACGGGCAATACAGTCCACATGGCTGGGCTTTATCTGCAATCCGAGGTACCAGGGTCGCACCTTTGTGGATAGTTATTCTAATCGGTGCCGGTATGCTTTTTATAGGTTATTTTGTGCAGAAAAAACGAATCAATACTGATTAGAAAATTATTATTTAACCAGCAGCATTTTGGTCAAAGTTCTGATATGTTTTTCTAAAAAATCCTCTTGCCTTAAAGTTTTTGTTTCGGCAACCGAAGTATTATTACCAAGACCTGAAATCAGAGATGGTGCCAGCGAACTGATTCCTATAACAAGGCGATGCCATATATCATCTTTATCCTTTATTCCTGCTTCCTCCATCATACCGGCAAAAACATTGTAGGCGGGACTGTCTACCCCAAGGGTATTGGCGAGTAAATTATATATTTTTTTCTCTCCGGCAATCAGCATTTCAATAAAATGTCTTGCTAAACCAGGGTTATTGCCGAGTCTGCGGCTCACCTGTAGCAGCAAAAGATACAATCTATCTGCAACAGGAGCATCGCTATCTCCTGCCAAGGTAATTTCTTCTACAAAAATATCAATCAGTTTTTGTTCAATCATCTCCATGAGGTTCTCTTTCGAACCAAAATAATAATTCAAGGATGCAATATTCATACCGCTTTCAGCTGCCAGCTCCCGGGCTGTAAAATCCCCTTGTCTGGCATATATAGCTACAGCAGCATCGAGCAGCAGTTCTTTTTTTTGATCGCGACTGTTCATATTTTTGCACCTTCTTTATTGATTAGTTTGAAATCCCTTCTGTACGCATTAAGAATTGTACACTTTCCGGGTAAACTAATCCAGGGGCAGCAAAGGATTGAGGAAATACTTTTTCACTCGATATCATGCCTGAAACACTATTTTCAATTTCTTTAAGTGCTTTTGACAATTCTGACTGACCATCTGCAAGATCTGAAGCTGCACCGGGAAGTATTCTACCACCTGTAAGACTTTGATCAAGACCGGTCATCAAAGGGTCAAGTGCCTGTTCACGCACTACGAATCCTGAATTGATCTGGTTAAAAGCTGCTAGTATTTCATCAATTCCTCCAGGTATTTGAGCAATACCGGACTGCAGCTCTCCATACTGGTTTGCCAATGCTTCCGCACCTTCTGTGTATTCAGCAAGACCACTGTTGAGCTGACTAAAAGCCAGATTTATTTCACCTATTGCACCGTCAAAGCTTAGCAAAGATTGTGCTAGTTCTTTTTGAGCCGTTATGAAAGTGCCATCTGGCAATTGATCAGGCAAAGCCAAAAGCTGCTGTAATTCTGCTTTTGTCTGTTCTGGCAAAAGCAGTTGACTCATTTGCTGTTCCAATTGCATATAACCTGTTAAGATCGGGGCAGACCCCATGGCAAAGTCTGATAAACCAGTTGCAAAAAGCTGACTTCCATTATTTAATGTCACGAGTTGTGTTTTAAGCTGCAGTATGCCGTCTGTCAACTCATTCAAACCAGTTGCAAATTCATCGCCGCTTTGCGCATATAAATCCAGACCAGAGTATATCTGATCCAAACCTTCGATAAGTTTCAGCAAGCCATCACTAAGCTCTATACTGCCATTTGCGATATCTGATTGTGCCTGACTGATATTTGAAACCCCGTCGATCAAATCATCAAAACCTTCAACTGAAACGGTAGAGAGAACTGCACTGATCTGTACAGGATCCATGCTGAAATCATTTGCCTGAAAACTGATTTCATGTGATGCCGACTGTCCTGAGAGTACAGTATATGCTAAAGTTCTGGTTTTGCCGGCAATCATTTCCGTTGCGCCTGGTGCTAAAACATTTTTTGCCTTATCCATCGATAAAGGAACGGAAATCTGCAGAATATAATTAGTCTTATATATATCAGCAGCAGTTTCTGCCTGTTCCACGCTTACCTTTATTACCACATTGCCGCTGCTGCCACCTATTTGCTCAGGAGTTACTTGCTTTCCATCAAGCAACCAGTCAATTTGGATTTCCCAAGGAAGGGGCAGTTCGCTTGTTCCTTGATAATACAAATCAGCCTCTGCTCTTGCCTGCCAAACTATATTTTGCATGCCATCAAAATACGATACAGGTAAATTCAGATCGACTGCTGCTTTTTGTAATGAAGCAGTAGTTGCTATTTTAAGATCAGGCTGTCTTTCATCGGTTAAGTTTACAATTTCGGTATAATTTCCATAATCAAGCCATAGATTTTCTGTTTCGGTAGATGCACTGCCTGAGCCTGCATAGAGATGATTAACTATCTCAACACTTTTTACGCTGCCATTATTATTTAGAATACCGTAAACCGTTTCGTTTTTTTGAAAAGACTGACTGCTGTTGACAACAGAAGAGAGTGTTGGTTTTAATTCAATTTGTTCTGAACGGCCTGAACTATAACCGCTTCCTATGAAAGAAACTGCAAACAATAATGAACACATAAGAATAGATACTCTGACTGCTTTATTTATTTTCAACATGTTGCCTGACCTCCTTTTTTCGATTTAAATAGGCGGCGAAATCTGCTTTATATATTACTTTATCCAACAAGACCAGAAGCTGTGGCAGTATTATCAGAACCATAAATCCACTCATAATTGCTCCTCTGCCAATAAGAAGTCCCAGCTCCTGAATGCCTTCAATGTTTGAAACTATCCATACCACAAGTCCGGCAACAGTTAAAATACCAGCTGACATCAAAACTGATCCGCCGGCAAGTCCGATAGCTTGTTTACCGGCAGCAAGGCTTTCCGTATTTTTCCTTCTTTCTATAAATCTGCTTGTAAGAAGAATAGCATAGTCTATTGTCGCTCCAAGCTGAACGGCACTGATGATCATGTAGCCGATAAAACTAAGGCTATTACCAGCAATAAAAGGGATAGACATATTAAGCCAGATAGCCGATTCAATAATTAAAACAAGCACTATAGGTAAAAGGAAATTCCTAAAAGTAATAAGCAAAATAAGGCCTACTGCAAGAATAGAAAGAAGATTTACCAAAGAGTAATCATGCTCAACAACATCTTTGATATCAGCTACACTTGTTGTGGAACCAAAAATAACCGCTTCAGAAAAATGCTTTAAGGTAATTTCTCTGATTTGATCAACAACAGCAAAAGCTTGTTCGCCTTCCTCTAATGTATCCAGAGTCATAATAATTCGGCTATAGTCACCTGCTTCCATCTGCTCTGTTGCTTGCTTAGGCAATAACTGCCTTGGTAAAGCAGGGTCAGTCATAGATGCCAAAGACTGAATTGAATTTACTACAGGTATTTGAGCAAGTTCATCGATTAATAATGATTCTGTACCTGGAAGTCCCGAGGGGATAATAACAAGCAAAGGATTTTGTCTGCCGAAAGTATCTTCAATCAGATTTTGATCAATATCTACCTGGGAGCCTTTGCTGGACATAATAGCCGACTCTCCATAAATAAAGCTATTATTACTTTGTGCCCAGAAAGCAGCAATCATTATAATTATCCAGATAGGTACAAGAATAAACCTGCTTTTTATTATGGCGGGACTTGTTTTACGAAATGAAGGAAGCAAATTGCGGTGAGTAGTTTTATCTATAGATTTTATAAAAGTTAAAGTCATTACCGGCAGTAAAAAGAGAACACAGATAAGACTGAACAGGATACCTTTGCTCAGAACAAGCCCCATGTCGCGTCCCAAAGAATAACGCATACCGGTAAGTGCCATAAAACCGGCAATTGTTGTTGCCGCACTGGCTGTAATCGGGGCAAAAGAACCACGTACCGCTTTTATCATTGCTTTGGCAAGATCAGGTTCATTTTGTCTTTCCTCACCAAAACGATGCAGGAGAAAAATTGAATAATCCATAGAAATAGCAAACTGTAGCACTGCTACACTAAGATGGGTCATAAATGAAATATGATTAAAAATACTGTTTGTACCTATGTTTATAACAACTGCAGCTCCTATAACAATCAAAAAAAGTATCGCCTCGGTATAGGAATGGGTAAATAAGAGCAAAATAATCAGAAAAAGAGGTATAACAACCGCCATGATCCAGAACAACTCGCGCCCGACTGAAGAAGTCATATTAGCTGTCCTTACAGCTGGGCCTGCCATTGCGATTTCCGCATCTATACTTTCTCTTATTTCTACAAGCGCCTGTCGTGTTAAATCACTATAGTCGTCTTCTGTAAAAGAAACAGTAAAAAGAGCTTTATTATCCTTTAGATAAGTGTTAATAACATTTTGATCATGCCAGCTCAGAGGTTGTTTAAAATCAAGTAGATCATCTGCAAAAATAACCTGGGCAACTCCATCGACTTTTTTTATAACTTCCTTATAGGCAAAGACTTGGGGGAGATCTTCTGCTGGAACCATAATATAAGCTGAACCCTCAATACCAAAGGTTTGTTCAAGAAGCTGGAGTGATTCAACGGTCTTACTGTCATCAGGCAAGTACTCTCTCATATCATAGTTAACATTAACAAAAGGCATCAAAGCCAAACTCAGAATAACAGCTAGTGCAAAAACAATTATAACCCTGCGCCTGTGTGATAAAAACGCTTCGACAGGCAGATGATCTGCTAAATTAAAACCCGAAAGCACAAAAACACCTCCACAGATAAACTTGGCAATACCAAAAAAACGTCTACTGATATAGGCATAACTCAAAAATAAACATATGATTAAAACAAGTGTTTTAATCATATGTTTATACTAATGCTTTTATTTTTTTTATGCAATCACAAATGGCAAAATTTCTTTTTATCAATAATTCTGTTTCTTAAGAAACGCTTTATGGCAAAACCAAATATAGGCTGTTTTGCCATAAAGCGTACTGCTCATAAGATAGATTAAACTATTGTCGGTAAAGTTTATTTTTTTGTTTCAGGATCGTGCTTTGGTGATTGACTGACCAGACGAATACCCTTCATAACTGCGCTTAAGGCATCTGCACGATTCTGGATAAAGGTAGCATCGATACTTGCGAACAATTCTCCTTTATAAGTTACGACATACGCAGGTGACAGCTGATTTAACGCAAAGGCTATTACATCAAGTCTGCACTTTTCACATTTACACATATCTGTTTCTGCAATATTTTTATTTGCCAGTTCAACTACAATATCTTCGTTACAGTTTTTTAAATGATACATATATACCTCCGTATATTATAAAAAGTAAGCTGGTTTGTTTTTCTGCATATAATTACAATAACAAATTATAGACAAAGATTCTTTTTGACAATTAATTGTGATAAAAATAATAAAATAGAATATTAATATTTTCAACAAAAAGCTGTAAATTTAATTATACCTGACAATAAAGGACAAAACAATATATAATTAGGTAATAGATAGAAGCGGAGGCCGCCTTATATGAAAAACGATAATGATATTAATAAAAAAGAACAAGCAGATGATGAAAATTATACAGTAGATCAATATGTCTTAATTCAGTATTTTGAGTGGTATATGCCTTCTGATGGTAAACACTGGCAAAGAATGAAACAAGAAGCGGGGCATCTGATTGAGCTTGGAGTTTCAGGTGTTTGGATACCACCTTGCTGCAAAGGTGTTTCAGCTGATGATGTTGGTTATGGTGTATATGATTTGTTTGATTTGGGGGAGTTTGATCAGAAAGGCGCGGTAAGAACAAAGTATGGTACTAAACAGGAATTGCTGGAGGCTATAGAAGAATTACACAGGCAAGGTCTTAAAGTATATGCTGATGTTGTGCTTAACCATAAAGCAGGCGCTGATTTTACAGAAAAAGTAAATGTTGTTGAAGTAAACCCTGATAATCGCCAGGAAATTATTAGTGATCCTTTTGAGATTGAGGCATGGACTAAATTTGATTATGCCGGCAGAGGAGATAAGTATTCTGATTTTAAATGGAATAAACATCATTTTACTGCAACTGATTACGATGCCTTGTCTGATCGCACTTCTATTTTTAAAATGCTTGGCGAAAATAAAAACTGGTCAGAAAAAGTAGATGATGAATTTGGCAACTATGATTATTTAATGTTTGCAAATGTTGATTACCATCATCCCGATGTTATTGAGCACACTATATACTGGGGCAAATGGTTAATAGATGAGCTTAAGTTAGACGGTATGCGCCTTGATGCAATTAAACATATTAATGAAGATTTTATAGCAAATTTTGTAAGTCAGATGCGTGAGCATGCCGGAGAAGATTTTTACGTTGTGGGGGAATACTGGAAGAATAATACCGAGAGGCTGGCAGCCTATCTCAACGATACCGATTATCATCTCTCTTTATTTGATGTTGCTTTACACTTTAACTTCTATGATGCAGGGCTAAAGGGTCGTGAATATGATCTGAGAACAATCTTTGATAATACGCTGGTTCAGGCCAGCCCCAGGCATGTAGTCACTTTTGTCGATAATCATGATTCTCAAAAAGGGCAGTCGCTGGAATCATGGGTTGAAGACTGGTTCAAGCCTTTAGCCTATGCTCTTATATTGTTAAGGCGCCATGGCTACCCATGTCTGTTTTACGGTGATTATTACGGCACAGGAGAACCGGAAAAAACAGAACCAAAAAAAGATATGCTTGATCCTTTGCTTAAAGCCAGGCAGAAATTTGCATATGGCAAGCAGATTGATTTTTTTGATCACGCTAATGTTGTGGCATGGCAAAGACTAGGCATAAAAGAGAGACCAGGATCTGGTTTAGTTGCCATAATAAGCAATGGTGAGGAAGGGCATAAAGAAATAAGTTTTGGTACCGAAAGAGTTGGAACCAAGTGGAAAGATATAACAGGAAATCGTCAGGAAATAATAGAGCTTGATCAGGAAGGCAAAGCAGCTTTCACTGTTAATGGAGGATCTGTTTCTGTGTGGGTAGAGGATAAATAGCAAATCTCTTTGCACTTTCCAACAGGCCACCAGATAATGATAGATGCCAGAACTATATCTCGATTTTCAGAACCGATTCGCCTTCAAGCAGGCAGCCGCTGATTGTAATTGGCAGGTTATGAGTCTGGTTGGGATTTTCAATATTATATATTAATGCTCTGGCAGCTTCCCGGCCCAATGACTCGGCATCCTGTTTTAAAGTAGTAAGCTTAGGCGTCATCTGCTGCGAAAAATCAATTCCGTCATATCCTATTATGGAAATATCATGCGGATACTTTAAGCCGCTTGATCTGATAGCTTCTATTGCACCAAATGAAGCTATATCGTCTGGCAGAAGAATACAGGTTGGTTTGTCTTTTCGATTCAGTAGTTTTAAAGTTGCTGCTTTAGCCGCTTCTGTGTCATTATAAGGACATTCAATCATCATGTCCGGATTTATCTCCAGTCCTAAATGGTTCATAGTCTCTATAAATCCAGTGATCCTTTCATTTGTTACCCTTGATCTACCTCCATGCACAAAGGCAATTTTTTGATGTCCCTGTTCACTAACATATCTAACTATCTTAGCGATATCATTTCTATTATCAGATAGAACTGCCGGTGTATTTTCAAAAACATAATCTATAGTAACCATAGGCAGACCACTTTCTGCCAACTCATGAACCTCGGGATCCTCAAAATCAATACAGGCAATACAAATACCTTCCACGCCTACATGTCTGCAGCTTTGAAGATAACTTAAATTTCTATTGCCTAATTTCTGGGTTATAAAGGTTATGTGATAGCCGCATTGTTCGGCTTCCTTTTTGAAACTATCCAAAACTTGAGAAAAATGACAATGTGTTAAACCATTATGATGATCATCGATAAAAAGAACTCCAAGGTGATAGGAGCGATTTGTTTTTAATGATCTTGCCTGAGCATTAGGAAAATATCCCAGTTCCTTTGCAGCCTCTAAAACCTTTTTTTTGGTTTTTTCACTTACATCCTTATAGCCGTTTAGAGCTTTACTGACAGTAGCAATAGAAATTCCACACTTTGCCGAGATATCTTTTATATTTGCCATTTGCAAAATCCTCCTGACAAACGGCCGAAACCGTTTTCACCACTTTATAATTTTACATTTGACTTGGGAAAACTTCAATAGATAATTTTATAATTAGACAGTTTATGCCAGCCCTTAGCAGCTCTAAAAACAAGAAAAATCTCAGCTCGTGATTTTACGAACGAATTATATTCAGACAATCCTTTAATCTTCTTTTTTCATCATACATTTGACTGTCCGCATTGCTAATCGCTTTATCAAGTGAATAATTTGTTTGAGGATCAATAAGTTCAAAGCCGTGACTGACACTGATCAGATAATTTCTTTTGTATTTTGTGCGTTTTTCTGCATCAGTTAAGCTTTCTTCTTTAATGCTAAATGATTTATCTTCTGCTTGTGCGCTAAGGTCAATCATCTCTTGATTCAAATCATTAAAGACCGAATTGATTCTTTGCCATACAAGAGCAGAATTTTCAATATCTGAATCATAAAAGACAATCAAAAATTCATCCCCGCCCAGTCTGATCAGATAATCAGAGTGCCGTATACATTCTTTTACCGTTGTAGACACTATTTTGATCAGCTCATCACCAGCCTCGTGGCCGAAAGTATCATTAACCTGCTTCAAACCATTTATATCCAGAAAGCAAATTGTTATAGGCGTATCTGAATTAGCTGCCTCTTTTACCTGCTTTGAAAGCATATCAAGTCCGGAATGCCTCGCCAGAGCACCGGTTAACTGATCATAGGAATACTTGTGTAGCTTACTGCGGGAACGTATATTCATAAGCCAGATTTGCAAGAATATTAGCGAGAAAATAAGACCGATTAACAAGGTAGGTTTTTGCCTCTCAAAGATAATAGCCAGGACTTTAAGTGGTCTTTTTTCAAAAACGTACCAGCCTTCATTGCCGGGAACAATTTCAGATAATATATACCAAAGATCATCACTTATAATCAGGTCATAATCTGCCTGACTAACCATTCGTTCAGTTATACTTTGTTTTGATATTTTGGTAAAAGTATAAAAGCCATCCGGGTAATAAATAAAATTATTATCTTCGTTTTGAATATCTTGCCAAATATCAGGCTTGTCATTGATGAATGTTTCTTCCAGTCTGTCCTTATACATGAAACCCCAGGTTCTTTCTGGTTCATCACGATTAAACAGATAGTAGCCATTGTTATTCAGCCAAAGATTATTGCTGGCTGTTGACAGGGCAACCCTCTCGAAAGTAGCTAATAATTCCTCAAGCGAATAATTAACTACAATAATCCCTCCTTTATCACCATTATCAGCTCTAATAGCGGCTGCAAAACGAAGTGTAGGAACTATCGGCTCTTGTATTTGCTCATTATCCATATTTAGATCTATTTTAGATATATATACCTGACCGGGTTTCGCTTTTATGGCTTCATTAAAAAAATACCGATCCGACTTGTTTTGCAAATCTTCATCAGGCCTCTTAAAAGAACCTTCTTCATCATAATCAACCCGCAGCATTTCCATACCATTTCGGTCGATAAATCTTATTTTGTGATAATAGAATTTGCGGTTGGAAAAACTGACCCAGTCAGTAGCAATTTCTTCAGGTATAGTTTGACCGCTAGAACAAGGATCATCGCAAATGCGCTCAAACATATCTACCAGATGCAGCAAATCGGCAATAACATAGTCAATACGAGAGGTTATCAGGCCTGTAAGTAAAGATTGCGTAGTCAATTCTCTGGTTTGAGCTTCTTTTTGTAAAATGTTGGAAGAACTATAGTGCAAAACAATAAGGAAGCTGAGCACGACAAGATTTATCGAAATTGCCAGAGCAACTCCTATAGCTATTGCACGTATTCTCCAGCTTCCTATCTTCAGTTTCATAACAGCACAACCTGTCTATATAGAATGCAAACAATTACATGGAATGGTTTGTCATCATATTATATCATGATTTATAGTTTAATTAATGATTTAATAAATTGATCATTTTCTTCAGGACTTCGCACTGCAATTCGGAAATAATCAGTTCCCAGTAATCAAACCCGCAGCAAAAGCAAAGGTATGTCTAAAAATTGTCATTTCACAATCTGAGGGCTATAATGATAACAATATTAATATCCGATTAGCTCCCACTTACTCAAATGTTGATTTAGCTGTGGGTTTTTATATGAAAATTAGCTATAAACCATTATGGTGAGTGCTGATTAATCAGTAATCACATCGCCAATAAGGGAAAAGGCCAGCACATATCTATGATCACACTGATCAAGATGTGTGAGGCACTGGCTGCGATATTAAGGATGTCATCGAGCTTGTCCCTAAGTAACAAACTCGGACATCCAGACACAATTACAAAATAACACCAATTGAATTTTGAGGTGAAAAATGGCTGACAACAGGAAAGAACAAGAACGCGCAGAACTTCACAGAATGATCTGGGGCATCGCCAATGACCTTCGCGGCAGCGTAGACGGATGGGATTTTAAACAATATGTTCTGGGTATGCTGTTTTATCGCTACATATCAGAAAACCTGACACTCTATATCAACAGCGGTGAGCACGAAGCCGGTAATAACGACTTTAATTATGCTGATTTGTCTGATGAAGAAGCAGAAGTCGCCCGCACCGATCTGGTTCAGACAAAAGGATTTTTCATCCTGCCCAGTGAGCTATTCCAGAATGTTCGCAAAAAAGCATCCGCCGATGACAATCTCAATGAAACGTTGGAAAAAGTTTTCCGCAACATTGAGGGATCTGCTCAAGGTAGCGTTAGCGAAGATGATTTCAAAGGTCTGTTTGATGATATCGATGTCAACAGCAATAAGCTTGGTGGTACTGTTGCTAAACGCAATGAAAAGCTGGTAAAGCTACTAAATGGAATCGGTGACTTGAAGCTCGGTGATTACAAAGATAATACGATAGATGCCTTCGGTGATGCTTACGAGTATCTGATGGGTATGTACGCCTCCAATGCCGGTAAAAGCGGCGGTGAGTACTACACGCCTCAAGAAGTCAGTGAGCTGCTGACGCGTATCACGCTGGTTGGTAAAACTGAAGTCAATAAAGTTTATGATCCGGCCTGTGGCTCCGGTTCGCTATTGCTTAAATTCGCCAAAATCCTAGGGAAAGAAAATGTCAGGCAGGGCTTTTACGGTCAGGAAGTAAATATTACAACTTATAATCTCTGTCGCATCAATATGTTTTTACATGATATTGATTTTGATAAATTTGATATCGGACATGGTGATACACTGACTGATCCTCTGCATTGGGATAACGAACCCTTCGAGGCGATCGTAAGTAATCCGCCCTATTCTATCCGGTGGGAGGGCGACGCTAATCCTCTCTTGATTAATGATCCACGTTTCTCACCAGCTGGCGTTCTGGCTCCAAAATCAAAAGCGGATCTGGCGTTTATCATGCACGCTTTATCCTGGCTCTCTACCAGCGGTACAGCAGCCATTGTCTGTTTCCCTGGTGTTATGTATCGTGGTGGCGCTGAGAGGAAAATCCGCAAATATCTGATCGATAACAACTATGTGGATTGTGTGATTCAGCTATCTGATAATCTCTTCTTTGGTACAAGTATCGCTACCTGTATTATGGTTCTGAAAAAATCAAAATCTGAGAACAAAACACTGTTCATTGACGCTTCAAAAGAGTCGGTTAAGGTCACAAATAATAATAAGCTGACAGACGCCAATATCCAGAAGATCCTTGAAGCCTATTCAGAAAAATCAGACAAGGAGCATTTTGCCAGACTCGTACCGAATGATGAAATTGCAGAGCAGGATTACAACTTTTCTGTATCAACCTACGTTGAACAGAAAGATACTCGTGAAGTTATCGATATTGTTAAACTAAATGCTGAAATTAAGGAGATTGTCGCCCGCGAACAAATTCTAAGAGATGAAATCGACAAAATCATCGCAGAGATTGAGGTGGACGCATGAATAAAGAGTTCCAGTTTCTAATTTATAGGTCAGCCGAAGAAGATGCGTCTATTAATGCAGTCATAAAAGACGAAACAATTTGGCTTACACAAAAATCAATGGCAGAGCTATTTGGAGTTCAACCGCCAGCAATTAGCAAACATTTGAAGAATATTTTTGAAGAAAATGAACTTAAAAAGGAAGCAACTATTTCCAAAATGGAAACAGTTCAAATTGAAGGTGAAAGAAACGTCAAAAGAAGCGTTGATTTCTACAATTTAGATGCCATTATTTCTGTTGGATATCGAGTTAACTCAAGAAAAGCAACTCATTTCCGTATCTGGGCAACCAGTGTTTTGAAGGAATACATGACAAAAGGGTTTGCTCTTGACGATGACAGACTTAAACAGGGTAAAACTGCCTTTGGTAAAGACTATTTCCGTGAACTACTGGAACGTGTTCGTTCAATCAGAGCAAGTGAGCGGCGTATGTGGCAGCAAATAACGGATATATTTGCTGAATGCAGTATTGATTATGATAAGGATTCAAAAGTTACTCAAGACTTCTACTTAATGGTTCAGAACAAGTTCCACTATGCTATAACTGGCCAGACGGCAGCTGAAATCATCTACTCGAAAGCCAATAAAGAGCAAGAGAACATGGGTCTTACTACATGGAAAAATGCACCAGAAGGACGCATACTGAAATCTGATGTCACTATTGCAAAAAACTACTTGAGCGAAAAGGAAATCAGGCGTTTAGAAAGAGCTGTTACGTCATATTTCGATTATGTTGAAGATTTGATAGAACGCGAGAATGTCTTCACAATGGAGGATTTTTCCGCAAGTATTAATAAATTTCTATCCTTCAGAGAGTATAAAATTTTGCCGAGTAAAGGGTCTGTGTCAAGGCAAACAGCCGCTTTAAAAGCCGAAGCTGAATATACCGAGTTTAATAAGACTCAAAAGATTACTTCTGATTTCGATCGCCAAGTTAAGAAACTTGTGGAGAAAGTCGGTGATTCAGATGAGTAAGCTTGAAGAGTTGATTGCTGAATTTTGTCCGGCTGGGGTGGAGTATAAACCGCTTTGGAAAGTTACAGTTTGGGATAAGAAATTTAATGCGGTAGAAAGATACAAACAGCCGAGAGTTATCAATTACCCTTATTTGTTAGCTGCGGAATTATTTGCGCTTAAGCAAGTTGTTGGAGATGTATTTCTTCTTTCAACAGGTGAGCAAACGGGGTGGACAACCACTGATCTTGCTGGGGATTCCCTTTGTGAAGGAGAAGTGGTATCAATTCCGTGGGGCAAATCACGACCTGTCTGTGATGTAATTAAGTATTACAAAGGAAAATTTATAACTGCTGACAATCGAATTGCTACATCTGTTAACACAGAAATACTGTTGAATAAATTCCTGTATTATTGGTTGTTAACTCAAGGTGATTTGCTTGACTCCTTTTACCGTGGATCAGGAATCAAACATCCAAGCATGAAAGATGTACTCGACATGAAAATCCCTCTCCCACCGCTGCCTGTGCAGCGTGAAATTGTCCGGATGCTGGACAATTTCACGGAGCTTACAGCGGAGCTTACAGCGGAGCTTACAGCGGAGCTTACAGCGCGCAAAAAACAGTATGAATATTATCGGGATGAATTATTTGCTGTCACCAATAACGCACCAATAAAGACATTGGGTGAAATAGCTGTCGATATGTACAGAGGTTCAGGAATCAAACGTGACCAAGTGACTAAAACAGGTACTCCCTGCGTACGATATGGCGAAATATACACCACTTATAATATTTGGTTTGACACTTGCGTGTCACATGCTAATGCAAAAGAAATTCAGAATAAAAAGTATTTTGAACATGGTGATATTCTATTTGCGATTACAGGCGAAAGCGTTAATGAAATTGGAAAATCTTGCGTTTATGTTGGGCATGAAAAGTGCCTAGCTGGTGGTGACATTGTTGTAATGAAACACAATGAAAACCCGAAATATTTAGCCTACGCATTATCAACTGCTGATGCACAAATGCAAAAAAGCAAAGGGAAAGTTAAAAGCAAAGTTGTGCATTCAAGTGTTCCCTCATTAAAAGCTATAGAAATCCCCATCCCACCTCTCGCAGAACAAGAACGTATCGTGGCTATTCTCGATCGCTTCGACACATTGACAAACGATCTGTCAAGCGGCCTACCTGCTGAAATAGAAGCACGCCGTAAACAGTATGAGTACTACCGTGATAAACTGCTGACCTTCAAGGAGAAGACGTCATGAGTCTGTATAACATTGTTGTTTCCACGGAAGAGGCGACGGTTGTCTCTGAATATAATGCAGTATACGATCCTTCCGGCACCTATCAGAGTGAAGCAGCTTTAGAACGTGAGTTTATTCGTCTGCTGCAAACACAAGGCTATGAATATATCAAGATTCATGATGAAGCCGCTCTGATTGCTAACCTGCGTACACAGCTCGAACTACTTAACAGCTATACTTTTACCAATGATGAATGGAGCCGATTCTTTAATGAACGGATCGCCAGCAGCAATGAAGGAATTGTCGAGAAAACACGCAAGATTCAAACCGATCATGTTCAGATCTTAAGACGCGACGACGGAACAACAAAAAATATATCTCTGATTGATAAGAAGAACATCCACAACAATCGTCTGCAGGTCATAAACCAGTACGAAGAATCAGCCGGCACTCATGACACACGTTATGATGTGACAATTCTCGTAAACGGGTTACCGCTGATTCATGCTGAACTTAAACGGCGCGGCATCGCTATCCGGGAAGCGTTCAATCAGATCAAACGCTATCAGCGTGATAGCTTCTGGGCGGCTAGTGGGCTGTTTGATTATATCCAGATATTTGTTATCTCCAACGGAACAAATACAAAATACTATTCCAATACAACCCGAGCCAGCCATGTAAAAGAAACAGGCGAAGGCGACCGCAGAAATAGTAAAAAAACCAGTAACAGCTTTGAGTTTACATCTTACTGGGCTGATGCCAATAACAAAGTAATTCCGGATCTGGTTGACTTCACCAAAACATTTATGGCCAAGCATACATTACTGAATGTTCTGACAAAATACTGTGTTTTCACATCAGAGGATCTGCTCCTGGTCATGCGCCCTTACCAGATCGCTGCGACTGAGCGAATTTTATCACGCATAGATATTGCATCCAACTACAAACGTACCGGCACCATTGATGCTGGTGGTTATGTCTGGCATACGACTGGCAGCGGTAAAACACTGACATCATTTAAGACTGCACAGATAGCTTCAGCTCTTCCTTACATTGATAAGGTCTTGTTTGTTGTCGATCGTAAAGATCTCGACTATCAGACGATGAAGGAATATGAGCGCTTTCAAAAAGGTGCTGCTAACGGTAATAAGTCCACAAAGATACTACAAGAGCAGTTAGAGGATAGTACATCACATATCATTATCACAACTATTCAGAAACTGGAAATATTCGTATCAAGAAACAAAAAGCATGATGTCTATAAAAAGCACCTGGTCATTATCTTCGATGAATGCCATCGTTCTCAGTTTGGTGACATGCATAACAAAATCGTCAAAGCATTTAAGCATTACCATCTGTTTGGCTTTACCGGCACACCTATCTTCGCAGCGAATTCATCCAGTGGCGGTAATCCGCTGCTTCGAACCACGCCCCAGGCTTTTGGCGATAAGTTGCATACTTATACCATTGTCGACGCCATCAATGATGGAAACGTTCTTCCTTTCCGTATCGACTATATAAATACCGTTAAAATGAAAGACGGACTGAAGGATAAAGATGTTTCATCTATAGATACAGAGAAAGCGCTTTCAGATCCCAAGAGAATCAGGGAAGTGGTCTCCTATATCCTCGAACATTTCGACCAAAAAACCAAGCGTAACAGCTTCTATTCGCTGCAAGGTCAGCGTGTATCTGGCTTTAACTCAATCCTTGCTGTCAGCTCCATCCCGGCAGCCAAAAAATACTATACCGAGCTAAAACGGCAGCTGAGTGAACAAAGACGCAAGCTAAGTGTCGCTACTATTTTCAGTTACAGTGCAAATGAAGCGGATCCGGAAGAAGTCTTCCCCGATGAGGACTTCGATACAAGTGGTCTTGATCAGCCATCCCGAGAATTTTTAGAATCAGCAATTGCCGATTATAACGCAGACTTTAACACCACGTTTGATACCTCATCAGATAAATTCCAAAACTACTATAAAGACCTTTCCCTGCGTATGAAACGGCGCGAGATTGATCTATTGGTTGTCGTCAATATGTTCCTGACAGGATTTGACGCGACCACCCTAAACACGCTCTGGGTTGATAAAAATCTCAAGCAACATGGCCTGATCCAGGCTTTTTCCAGAACAAATCGTATTCTAAACTCAGTTAAAACATTCGGTAACATCGTTTGTTTCCGCAATCTTCAGGATGAAACCGATGAAGCGATTGCCCTGTTTGGTGACAAAGACGCTGGCAGCATTGTGCTGCTGAAAAATTATGAGTCTTATTATTATGGCTATGATGAGAACGGTAAACATCAGCCAGGTTATACAGAACTGGTCGATGAACTGCAACAAAGTTATCCGCTTGGTCAGGCCATCTTAGGCGAACAAAACCAGAAAGACTTCATTCGCCTATTTGGCGCGATCTTAAGGCTGAAAAACATCCTGACATCCTTTGATGTATTCTCCGGCAATGAAATTTTGTCGGAACGTGAACACCAGGATTATCAGAGTATATATATCGATCTGTATCAAGACTTCACCAAAGATAAGAAGGCTGATAAGGAAAAAATCAATGACGATATTATCTTTGAAATTGAGCTGATTCGCCAGGTAGAAATCAACATTGACTATATATTGATGCTCGTAGCTAAGTTTCATGAATCAAATTGCGAAGACAAGAACATTCTGATTTCGATCGATAAAGCGGTCAATTCCAGTATTCATCTACGCAGCAAAAAAGAGCTGATAGAGCATTTCATCCAGACAATCAACGCAACAACAAGAGTAGAAGAGGACTGGCATAAATTCGTTGAAGAACAAAAAGAATCTGATCTGGCTGCCATTATAACGGAAGAGAAACTTAAGCAAAAGGAAACACGGCGACTTGTTACTAACTCCTTCCGCGACGGTTCTCTGAAAACAACTGGTACTGATATTGATAGGATTATGCCGCCGACATCACGTTTTGGCGGTGGTAATAGAGCCGCGAAGAAGCAAACTGTCATTGATAAGCTGATGAGTTTCTTTGAAAAGTATTTTGGATTGGTGTAGTTTTGCATCGCATTATTAACAGGAGGATTGATTAGTGGCAATACCAAAATATCAGGAAATGTATCATGTTTTTCTTCAATGCATTTCAGATGGCAAAGAATATAGTTTCAAAGACATTAGGAATTATGTTGCCGGTAAAATGCGTGTCACTGATGATGAGCGAAAAGAATTATTGCCAAGCGGGAAGCAGACATTGTATGGTAATCGTATCGGATGGACAAAAACCTATTTGAAAAAGGCTGGTCTAATTGACTATCCTGCACGAGGGATCATTTCTATCACGCCGGAAGGATTAGCTTTATTAGCTGAGAACCCCCAAAAAATAAATGATGGTTTGTTGATGCGATATGATAACTTCCGTGAATTTAAAAAACCAGTTGTTAAGATTCAAAAAACAGATGAACCCAATGATTTGCAAGAAACACCACAGGATCAAATTGATAATGCTTTCAAATTAATCAATAGCACACTATCTGATGAGTTGTTATCAGAGATTCTTAAGCAGACACCAGAATTTTTCGAAGCACTTGTCGTCAAATTACTTCAAGAGATGGGATATGGCGGTGCTTTGCCCTCAGCGGGAATAGTTGTTGGAAAAAGTGGAGATGAAGGAATCGACGGCATTATTCGAGAAGATAAACTTGGTTTTAATATGATCTACATTCAGGCCAAAAAATGGGCACCAGACAAAACTGTTGGCAGGCCAGAAATACAGAGATTTGTTGGTGCGCTTGCTGACAAAAAGCGTAGTAAGGGTCTTTTTATTACGACAGCAAAATTTTCAAAAGAAGCAATAGGCTACGCTGAAAATCAGCAGGTCATATTGATTGACGGTGAATATCTAACCAAGCTAATGATTGAACATAATCTTGGTGTCTCTGTAGAAAAGAATTATGCCATTAAGCAGATAGATACGGATTTTTTCTATGTTGATGATTGATTAGAAATATACATGGGGTTTTGGTTCTCTCAAAAGTTGCAAGTGTAGAGGAGCAGGTGTATGTGTTGTTCGGTAGTTACTGAAAAGACAATTTATAAAATCGACGAATTGTATGATCTCTTGTTTATGTCAAACAATTTGCCTTGGAAAGGTTCTTTCAGCGAATCCTTTGTGTACAGAGGGACAAAAGAATATAATTATGATCTTGTTCCATCTTTGTTTCGTAAAGATAAACTCTCAATTATTTATAAGAATATTTACCATAAAAACATGAATGACAATAGTGATATCAACAGGATAATAGAAGGTAGAAAAGCAGAATTTATTGTTATCAGTGAATTTGTGAGATGCGCAAACGAATTAGGTCTATATATCCCTCACATGAATGATGTTATTAATAGATACGAAGACTTTTATCAGCAGTGGCCTCCTAAAAATATGATTGAACAAATGTCCTATGCACAACATTATAAGTTGCCAACGAGGTTGCTTGATTGGACTTTCGATCCTCTGGTTGCCTTGTTTTTTGCTGTTTCAGGGAGTAATAGATCTGATTCAGCGGTATGGATTTTAAATACAGATGTTATTAATTACATAAGTCAAGACCTTCCTTTTGATGAAATATTTTGTGACAGAACTCCTGCCCATCTAAAAATTATCGTGCCGACATATTTCAAAAATGCAAATGTTTTGGCACAACGAGGTTTGTTCACATATATTAGCGAAGCTCCTGTTAAAAAAATAGCGATGAAGTATGTATAAAAGAAGAAGAGGACATTGGTGTTTTTGAAAGATATGATGTTGTAAAGTATTTTCAAAATCTTAGTGAAAGTTATATAAAATTAAGTGATCCAATACTATTTAAGCTAATTATTTCAAAAAAACTGTTCGGTGACATTAAAGCAATGCTTAATAGATTAGGATATTCAGAGAACCGTCTATTTCCGTCTTACGATAGTATTGCGGCAAATATAGTGAAAGATTATTGTCAGGAAGGAGAATAAATGATGCAAAAAGTAGTAACGTATTTATATCCCGATACCGAAAAGGTAACAAATCTATTTGATGCACTCGCAAGCGATTATATGGAATATTACTTTATCCAGCTTCTTAAAAAGAGTAGCCAGTTTTCTCTTGATAATAAAGATATGCGAAGAAACGAACCAAATGTTAGTATAAATGTTAGTATATATGACAAACCCACCGTGCTGTCTTACATCGATCAAATCAACTTTCTGCTAAAGGCAGAAGGGATAGATTTTTCGGAGAGCACTTCTTTGTCTACAAGTAATTACTATTCCTCGAAATCATCAAAATATAGAGCTAAGTTATATGTTAAAGATGGCATGTTTGTTCTTTCTGCCGGATCCGTTGTTGTAAGACCTATTGAATCTTCGAAAGAGCGGAGTGATGGAGGTAGATTCTATGACCGCTTCACGTCAATTATGGATGGTTTTGTAGTAGATGGTAAGGTTCAAGCCATAGAAAGTGCTTATGAGGCTGTTGTTAATCTTAGCTTTAATAGTCCTTCCCTGGCTGCTTCGTTGATAAGCTGTAGGGCAGAAAATGGCTGGTTGTTTTTTGACGGATTGAATGATTTGAGGTAAAAGTATGATTGTGTTTTTTGATTTGTTTAGTCTGCTTGAGGATGATCAATTTAATGTGACAGACTGCGAATTGCTTCACACTGGAAATTACGTAGTTGAATCTATCGAGGTCTTTAATGACGCCATAATGTCTCAATTGACCCAAGCTCATGATATATGGACTTATCACAAAAAAAGTTTCTATACGGAAGATTATTGTTACTACACACTACTTATATTCGGGCAATTCCCCGATAATAAACAGTATTCAGACTTTATTCAAGATAGCTTTGCCATTGCAGAAGACAATGTAGTTGCCAACCTAAAAACGCCAGCATCTTCTGAGTGCTTAGTTATGGACTACTGTCCGACGGCAGATGAAATAAAATCATTGTTAAACGAGCGATCGATAGATGCAGAAATCTCGGCTGTTGATAACGAATATAGTCGCGGAGCCGGTTATGAAGAGATT
Organism: Ercella succinigenes; assembly: GCF_900002895.1. NCBI lineage: Bacteria > Bacillati > Bacillota > Clostridia > Eubacteriales > Oscillospiraceae > Ercella > Ercella succinigenes. The sequence continues at coordinate 168,204 of NZ_CDHP01000040.1, forward strand.
ATACTCTTAATCAAGGTTGTGAGAGAACTTGCTGTTCAGACCATTAAAAGCTTACCTGAATTACTTTTTTTACATGATGAACTAAGAAGAAAAATCAAGGTAGATAAGCCAACTCAAGAAATATGCAGAAAATATATTTTAGAAAATTATAAAATTGAGAATGAACTGCTTTCTTTTATTGGTGTATCACCAGTTAATAACGGGGAAGTTATAGTACATTTTAGAACAAGATATCATGAGTACATTTTGGATACTATAAACAATGAAGTTGTAGCGGCTCGACGTAAGCATGTAGGGCTGGATTATTGAATAGTAAAGGTAAAGGTAAAGGGGTACATGAATATTTTTGTAAGCTCAACATATCAAGACTTAAAAAAACAAAGAGCGATGGTGATTGATTATTTTAGACAGTTTGAAGCATTCATTGATGTAATGGAAGTATGGAGTAGTTCCGATGATCCTCCTCTCGATTACTGTTTACAAAAGGTAAAAGAAGCTGATTTATTTATAGGGATATATGGTAGCAAGTATGGCTTTGTAGATCATGCTTCCGGTAAATCATTTACAGAACTGGAATACATTGAAGCTCGTAAAAATGATGTGCATAGATTGGTTTTTTTCACAAGTGGTAATAACGATTGCGATAAATTGAAAAACTTCAAGGAATATGTCAAGAATGATCAAATAGTTGCATTCGTACAAAATGATTCTGATCTAATAAATAAAGTTGATACTGCGTTCAAAAATTTTACTGATGAAAAAGGGATAGATTTGCCAGTATTCAATAAAGAACAGATGTTTGACCAAATTAAAACTGTTGAAAATGGTTTGCCAATAGATTTGAAACTTAATTTGGATAACATTGAATATCCAGCTAAACTAATTGATGAGTTATATGATCAAATACAAGGATTAGAATACTTCTATGAGACAATTCAAAATAGCTATGAAAAGTTAGGAGAGGATTTGGGCTATGTTTTGTCAATATTTAATCATTCTGAGCAAGAATTAAACGAAAAGATTTCATGCTATGAAAATCCGTTTTCACTAAGAGACTGGGAGTGGATTACATTTTTCCCAAATCGAATAAACGAACTGAAAAAGATATACTTAGCATTGAGATTGCATATGTTATACATAAAGACAAAAGAAGTTATTTGGACCAAGGAGCTTTCTTCAGAAATACACAACTCTCTAAGTATCTTAAAAACACATATAAGTGACATAGGACTTATTGATTAACAACCATTTGAATCGGCTAGACAAAGGTAATCGAAGCACAGAAAAAGAATCATAAGCGCGCAGCAAATGAATCATACACACAAAAGTAGTAGTAATAGTCGCATAGAGATAGTAAAGTAAACCTTTCAGGATAGGTTCTTCAAACAATGATGCAACAGCTAATCTTGTGTATTAATAATCAAACTTAAGGAGAATGATTATGTCAATTATCAGGTGGTTAAATGATAATCAAGGGTTTGTAATGTCTTTGCTGACGATGATTTATGTTGCCGCTACATTAACAATCGTAATCTATAATCGCAAAACAATTAACGAGATGAAAGCCAGCAGAGATGCTGACTCTCGACCATATGTTTTTATTCATTTAGATAAGGATCCAAGAGATCCATGTTTCTATATGCGGATAAAAAACTATGGCAAAAGTAGTGCGATAATCAACCATGTTAAAATAAGTCCTAACATAAAATTATATGACAATGCCTTACCAGAAAACTTTCTAAAGAATGTTGTTTTAGCTCCATCCCAAATGCTTGAGTTTATTGTGTTAGAGATGAAAAATGAAACAGTAAAAAATGAGTACTTAGTAAATATTCAATATTCAGCAACAGATACTAATTTGAAGCAGTATAGAGAAGCGTACACACTCAAGTTGCAATATGCACTTCAAATGGGTTATTCAGAAAACAGCAAATCTGGCTGCAGTGACGAGCAAAATTCTCTTAGAAAGATTGCGAATAATTTAGATGCAATGAGACGTAAGCTATAATTAATGTAACGTAAAGCTTCAATAAAACGAAAAGAGAAGTTTACAAAAACACTCTGAAAGGCATGTTTGAATATGAGCTATTTTAAGTACATCTATATTGCCGGCAATGATGTCGATGTAAATCTGTATAAAATTGGCAAGACAACCAAGGATCCTTTCGAACGTGTTAAAAGCCTTAACACAACAAGGGTTGCCCACCAGCTTCATTTGAAGAAATACTCCATCGTTACTGATTCGCACTTAGCTGAAAAATTAATTCATGAGAATTTATCAAACTGGCGTATTAGGAATGATCGTGAATTCTTCTCAATAAACCTTGAGTACGCTGATCGGATAATAAGAACTGTTCTCAACTCGAATAATTTAGTTTATCGCCCTGAACTGCCTCCTGTGAGTAATTACAATGCACCTATTTATTCGAGTAATAATTATCACGGTCACGTAATTTCAAATAAGAGATTAGTTCTATTTGTTTGTATTTTATGTGGTTGGTTTGGAGTACACCACTTGGTTTGGGGTAAAATCACAATCGGTCTTCTTTATTTATTTACCTTTGGCTTTTTGGGAATAGGCTGGATATATGACATAATAAGAATTGCGACAGGTAAATCCTACTTGGTTACATGGCGCTATGGTGTGCCGGATTATTATCAGGGATTTAGTAACTACCAAAACAATCTGCCTCAAAATCAAACTTGCCCTGCAGTCAACTGCAATTATGTTACTAATCAACAGGACAACATTATGCCAGTTCGTACGGATGTTCTTGAACAATCAACAATTCCACAAAATATAGTTCCGCAGCCAAATGAAACAAGTAAAGATGAGGTAAATTATCCTGCCCCTCTTCCACAAAATCCTTATAAAGAGTCACTTGACAATGATATGGCCCAGATGTTAACAAATGAAACCAATTGTGACCTTATTGCTTTAAGAACCATTGTTAAATATGATAAACCATCGATTAGCCTGTTGTTTGAAAGCAAGACTGCGAACGCTGTTCAAATAGACATCAACGAGCAACAGAAGGTTGTTAGTTGCATTTCAAGGTCTAATCTTTTTTCGGACACACAAATACTGAACCAGATTATTACGCCAGTGTATTCAATATTTGACCTTAGTCAAAAGATTAACGTCAATGCTCAATCTGCATTATTCTTAACGAGTGAAATATCTCAAGAGCTTGATGTACCACATGTTGATTTGTTCAATCATATAAATCAGTATGGTACAAGCCGTATAACGATAATAAAAGAAAAGACAATATCCTCTAATTTAAGAACACTCCTTGAACATGAGCATTATAATAGCAATCTTCTGCCTTTGGGGTTTAACTATGAAAACAAGCCTCATTATTTTGACTTTGGAAAATCGCCGCATTTGCTTATAAGAGGCGTTACTGGGACTGGGAAATCGAGGCTTATTCACTCTCTACTGATATCTCTACTGATTAATATGACTCCCGATCAAGTAAAGATTATGATACTGGATTCAACTTTATTAGAGTACTTAATTTACAATTCCATTCCTCATCTGATTCAACCAGTAGTTAGCCGACAAGACAAAGTCGAAGGGTGTTTAAGGTGGGTTGGTGAAGAAATTAGAAGAAGAGAGGTAATGTTGGCTGATAATAATACCAGAGATATCTTGGCATGTAGAGAGAAAACGGCATCGAAAGATATTGCCAGCCAAGAGATGCCAGATCTGTTTCTTATCATAGATGACATAATGGGCTTTATCCCTCGAAATTCCAATTCCATAATTCGTTTGGTTGATTACATTGCGTCTCATGGAAGACCTGTTGGGGTTCATTTAGTACTTTCTTCAAAACATATCAAGTTTGACACTGTTTTTAGTGCAACAAAGGCAAATATCTTTAATCGTATTAGCTTTAAGACTGCAAATCCCAAAGAATCTACTGCTGTTTTAGGTTGTGAAGGTGCAGAAAAGCTGCATGGAACAGGTGATATTTTATATAGGCACGGATCATTACAGTCTTTAACCAGGTGCCAAGCCTGTTATTGCCGAGACAGTGAAATTGAAAGTGTGTTGCAGCTTATAAAAAGCCAATACCTTGATATTGAATATAATGATATTGAAGCTTGTTTAACTACGATACCGAAAGATACGATGGAGCAGAAGAAACAGGAGGCATAACTGCAGATGAAAAAGATTGTTGATAGGGATAAGGCGAATATAATTGAAGAAGCAAATATTCCAGCTTTTAGACTTAGCATAAAATCTATAAGCTGCTTAAAGATGTTATGCTAAAAGTAGGCTTTGTTATAGATTGAACAGATTTTGAATAGAGAGGTTACACAACAATAGTGAGGTAATGATAAGTGATAGTTGATACCAATATAATAGGTTTTGCAGAAAAAGTGAATAACTCAGTACCTTTTCCTGTTATATCAGAACGTGATTGTGATGTAAGGAAGCAATATATAAAAACATCATTAGATTTTTATAAGATCGTCGAAAAATCAAATATTCTAGAAAAAAAGGAATTAGATTATTTGAAAAACATTCGTGAGGTAATAATGACTTCTTGGCTTGAATTTTATAAAGGAAATTTGAGAACCTCTATAGAAAAAATAAAAAATCTATTAAACAAAGAGGTGCCACTCTATTTGAATAATAAGGCTCTTATTGAGTGCATTTCATCTACAATTAATCCTCAAAACACAAATGGTGTTAACCAAATGATTCAAAGTAGAGATTGCTACTCTTTGTATAGAGGAAGAATTGGAAGATATGCAAATTATGATAAAACCGATATGTTACATATTCCGTTTGATGAAAGGGAAAAAATTTCGCATCAACGATTTAGTTTGTCCGGACTTCCATGTTTATACTTAGGATCAACTTCATACTGTTGCTGGAATGAGTTGGGAAAGCCTGCCATTGAGGAGTTCAATATTAGCAGATTTGAAATTGCTGAGAAGATGAATTGTATTGATTTGACATTTGTACCTGATGTATTTCATGATTATTGCAAGAAGAATGTTGCTAAAGGAATAAATAAAGATTGTCTTGCTAAGTTTATATACTCTATGCCTATCATAATAGCATGTGGAATAAAAAACAAAAATAGATTAGGTAATGGTAGATTTAGATCTGAGTATGTGATTCCTCAACTTATAACATGTGCATTGGCAGATAAGACCATGCCAATAAACATGATTAAATATCTATCTATAGAATCATGCGAAGCTGCTTGCAATAAAGCATTAGCAATAAACTATGTATATATTCCTGTGATGGGTCGTATTAGGGATAAGCATTCTCCCCATGTATTTAAGTTTTTTAAATGTACTCCACCAATAAACATGCGAATGCACTTGGATATGTCTTTAGCAGATGCAAGTTACAATATTGTGATTAGTAATGAGTCTACGGCAAATACTGTTTTTATAGGTTTAGAATCATTATATATTCGATTGGGAGTTAAAGATTGTAAGTATGGTGAAACACACTTTGGTAAATTTGATAAGTGGTTGCTGAAGCAGAAAGCACAAAAAATAAAAATAACCAATGAAGTATAAAAGGCAATTCAGGTATGTTAAAATTGATCTTTTTCAAGTGGCTAAACTCTTTCCACGAGAGCAATAAGTTGGCTGTTTTGGAGCCTGCGATGCAAGATGTTCGGAACAATCAGCACATTGGAAAGAGCCACCGATAAGGGAAGGGCCGCTGTCGGCTCCTTTTTCGTAAATGTCCTACAAATTTTTTTGATCGCCACACGCAGGGTATCATATACCATGATCTTATAACGTCCCCGGCAATGATGGAAGAATTTTACATGCGCTGCCTCAAAAGCGTTTGTGTCCTGATTCCTGTACAAAAGGCTATAACGATAATTGCTTCTTGCTGGCGTAAATACTGCCCTCTGGTAATTTTTGTAGCCGCTGCCTCCTATATCTAGCTTTACTGTCCCCAGTCAAATTCACATGTTTTACCCAGCTCTTATTCCTGACGGAAAAAGGCTTTGCGGTGTCTATCCTCTATCGATTTAACCAGTCTTCTGACGCTTGAATAACTGATGTCATATTTCTTTTTATTCACCAAGTGCTCATAGATGTCGATTTTCTTCGTCTGCTGTTTGGACAAACCTGTTAGCCGCCGCTCTTCATTAATCTTTAGACATTTTTCGATTTCTGCCAGCAATTCTACTGTAACCTTTACTGGTTTCCTGCCAGCAGAGTTGTATTTGGTTTTTTTCTGCTATCTCTTGTATCAGTCTTGTACGTCTGCGTCTTTGCTATATGCAGTTATGCTTCGATGCTCCGGTTGCTCCTTCCGTTAATATGCTCCAGAATGATTTTTGGTTTCTGCCTCAATTTAATCACTTCCTTCTAGTCCTCCTCTCAGTAGCTACTGAGAAAATACCACTATTTGAAGTGACCTTTTCAATTGTTTTTCTGACCTAGTTTTAGATTAACATTTACAGGTAGGCCTCTGTATCAATGCTTGTTAGGTATCTTGGGGTTAAGTACACACAAGCAGCTCAATTATTAGATGTAATGGAGAGAGAAGGGTATATAGAATCTTTTGATGGAGCCAATCCAAGAAAAGTTCTTATAGATAAAAATAGTAATATAAACACAAGAAAATTATAATACTCAAAGTTGTATTAAAATATTAACACGCCGGTTGTTCTGCAAATTCAACTTCTATTTGCGAACATATGTTTTGTTATGTTATAATAAAAGGTAAGCAGGTTAAATATTTCATATTTTAACTGGGAGGTAATGTGAGTGTCCACAACTAACACATTGAGAAAGTACGGATATGACAAATACGAACAATTTATTATGAGAACAAGTAAAATTGTTGAAGAAGAAAATCCTTCACTCCATCAATTTTTATTAACTCATGAGCAATTATCTATTAAAGACTCTATCCCCAGTAATCATCCTTTGCATGATTACTTTGACAGAACAACAGGTTTACTTAGTAGAGCAATATCTGTTGCAAAGGAAGAATGGTCAACTGTACATGAAAATGGTGTTCCTAAGATTATCGAAGATACTACAGGAAATTACCAATGCAAACTTTGCGGCCACAAGCAGTTGAAGTATATATTTTTCATTTATCATCCAGAACGAAATATAGAGATTGAAGTTGGCAGCGAATGTATTCGCGCTTTTGATATTGCCATAAATGGTACTTTTGGCGAGGTTAGGGATAAAATACTGGATGCCTCAAGAAAACTATTCAAATTAGTTGGCAAGGATGCAGAAATAGAAAAATTTACGAGCCAAGGCATTAGCCGATTTAGATTGGCCAAAGTGAGACTTAGTTCAAAACCATACTATCCGCCAAATCCACACTTTGCACGAATCATAAATACGGAGGTCTCTATTAACGAACTCTTAAGAATATTTAAGAATGATATTAGACAAGCTACCCCTGAAAAAATACAACATTATAATAGTCTTTTGAGCTTGTTTGAAGAAGATATAGAAACCGTAGATCGGTTAGTGAAAGAAAATTCAGATTACACGTTAATCTCGCAGGATGTAATACAATGGGTATTGAAACAAAAATCGAACAAGAAATTCATTATGGCAAGGTTATGTTCTCGAGGGTATATAAGTCAAGATAATGTTCACCTTATAGAAGAACGTAAACATCTCAAAACGTGTATTTCAGAAATAAAGAAAAGATTTACTTTGGATGAATGCTCATTTCAAGCAGATATTTCTCAAAGTTCATCTGTGTTGGTCGAACTAAAAAATAATAGAGGAGAATTCGTATTTAAAATACATTCCTCGGAGATTATTTTAGAGGCTGCAAAAAATGGATTCCCCGATAAAATCAGCTCTCTACGTATGGAGGTGAAAAATTTGCTAATGAGAAAGAATGCTGGATTTCTTCCAGAAAAAGATGATGGCGAAAGAGCAATTAATGTACTGTTTTCAAAAGCTGGATACAATGTACTCGAAAATAATTTTTCTGTGAATAAAAGTTTGGTTCAAAGAGGTAATATGGGTTCAATCATTAATATAGGCGAATATATACCTGTAATAGGGCGTGCAATATTATCTGATGATGACAGAATTGCCACAGCGTTTATTTCAAAATCTATGATAAAACTTGTTAATTTAAAAGACGCAAAGTCTGATTGGCATGATTTATATGCGTAGTAATAGTATTTAATATGAATATTCATATACGAGTTTTCGACATAGAGCAGCACATGCCGCAAAAAAGATTTTCACACCACCTTTCTCTGTACTTTTTGTAGCCAATTCTACTTACTGTTTAGCCTAATATACTGAGAGCCTAATTTAGTAAAAAGCCGATTTTAAAACTAATTATTTACGTAACAAAAAGACTTATTATACAATTTTCAATTTTAATCATTGACAATGATATCGTATATAGTATCATATAGATGCGTTGGTTTATCGACGTGCTATATAAAAGGGTAGGAGGCGATAACAATTAGTACGTTTGATAAACTGGAAGAGCGGATAAGATCGAAAGCTTCTGACATTACCTTAGCTGAAGCAGAAAGATATTTGAGACATTACAACTTTAATTTTAAAAGACAAAGAGGATCTCATAAAATTTACGAAGAACCAAGCGGCCAAACACTTGTATTACAAGGGCCTATCATCAAAAAATATCAAATAGAGCAAATTATCAATATGGTCGATAGCCTCTAAAACTTAATGTCAAACAAAGAAAAAAATTGGAGATGATTATTTATGTACCCAGATTATCGTAAGGTCGTATTTACGTACCTTAATAGTGACGACTCAAAAAGCTGGATTGTGGATTTTCCTGATTTGCCTGGTTGCTCTGCGGTGGGTGAAACAGAGGAAGAAGCATTACGAGAATCAAAAATTGCATGCGAATTGTGGCTTGATGTTTATTTTGAAAAACATGGCAAGTATCCGGAAGTTAAAGAAGTTTCAAACGAGTATAGTGGAAAACTTTTGCTCCGATTACCTAAAACACTCCATAAAGATTTAGCTCAAACGGCAGAAAATGAAGGAGTTAGTTTAAACGCTTATATTGTATCTCTTCTATCTCAGAGAAATGGTGAGCGAGCATCCAGACCAACTTATAACATTACAGTTAATCAGGTACAACCTCGTAGTAATTCCCAACCGGTTATATATAGAGATACAAAAGTCAGCCAAATATCCAAATCAATAGTTTGAAGGGAATTAAATTATGGCAGCTGCATTTACATTCGATGAATATAAACTTGTTGAAATTTCATATAAACCACCTATTGGAACTATTAACCAAGGCGAACCAGAAGGTACGGAGCGACAGCAGTCTAACATAAATGTAACTTCTAATATTGCTATTGGAGAACCGGACAACAATAAGTATCGCATGGAATTAATTATCAACGTTACAGGAGCGGTTAGTGCAAATATTATTTTGCAAGGGTTCTTTTCTGGCCAAAACTTTTATGAGACTAAGGAACTGGAACTTCAAGAATTGACTCCAATAGGCATTTCATTATTATTACCTATTGCACGTAGCATATTTGCCAGTGTTTCTGCTCAAGATGGATCAAAACCATTTTTATTGCCTACAGTAAATATTAGTGAAATGCTTGAAGACACCAATTCTGCCGACTGACAATCAAGATTTTGTTCCTTTGTTGAAAGCCTGTTACTTTGTAACAGGCTTCAGGACATAATTTCAACTTCAAATACATAGTTATATCATGATTTATAGTTTAATTAATGATTTAATAAATTGATCATTTTCTTCAGGACTTCGCACTGCAATTCGGAAATAATCAGTTCCCAGTCCGGGATAATTTGCACAGCTCCTGATAAGTATTTTTTTATTCAACAGTTTTGTTGCCAGATCTGGCAAGTTTTTTGCCTGGAAAAAAATATAATTTGCAGAAGGTTCCCAGACCTCAAACCCGCAGCTTACTAAAGCTGTAACCAGCTTCTTTTGTTCCTTGCCAAGCCAGCTTTGAATCATGGTATTCGTCTGTCTTCGCTGCTGCATATCCTGAGCAAGTATTTTCAGAGCAGCGGCTTCAGCAAGAGTGCCAAGGGGCCAAGGCTGACCTATATTAGCAATTTTTGCTGCCTGTTTTGCATCAGTGCATATATATCCAACTCTAAGACCAGGCATAGAGTAAAATTTTGTCATTGATCGGAGAATCATAATTTTTATCTCAGGAGTAATTTCTGATCTGACCGATTTTGTGATTTTTTCGATTGAATCAAAGTGATCTGCAAGCAAATTGTTTTCTCTCAACAGAAACATGGCACTATGCTCTTCACTTGCCTCCTGGTTAAGAAAATCAAGGAAACACTCATCAAGAAGGACATTGATGCGCAATTGATTACATTTTTGCAAAATCTTTTTTAGAATTTCGGGGTCTATAAGTAATCCTGTGGGGTTGTTTGGCTGACACAATATTAGCAGATATTCATTACTGCTGTTATCAGAACCGGTTTTGGCAAGATCTGTAGTTTCTTTCTCCAGCCAGTCCAGCAAATCATTATCAACTGAAAAATTCTTTTCCCTGCTCAACGGAAAATGGATAACTTCACAGCCGTTTTCCCGGCAGGCTTTTTCATATTCAAGAAAAGTGGGAACCGGTAAAAGCACTTTGGCTGGAGACAGTGTTTTGATTGCCCTGAATAAAACATCAGCTGCACCATTACCGCAGACAATCTGATCCTCATCTATATTATGCCAAAGAGACAAAGCATGACGCAGCTCACTTTGATTAGGATCAGGATAGTTGCAGCAATTGTCAATCGCACCGATAATTGCTTCACGCACATCATCACTTATACCAAAGGGCATAATATTTGCAGAAAAATCAAGCAGGTCACTGATTGAACAACCAAGCTCACTGGCTGCTGAATAAACATCACCGCCATGCTGGTAGTCTTTTGGGAAAATAGATTTGCTTTCTAAAATCATATATTGATGGCTCCAATCATTAGAAATAATATACGCATAGGCCAGAAGATAATAAGGCAAAACAAAGAAGAAATATACATAAGCTTTTGCGTACTAACTATATCATCTGCCAAAGGAAATCTGGTAGATTCGCCGATAGTAGGCTTCTCAACAATTTTGCCATCATATCTATGACTTCCGCCAAGTTGTATGCCGAGTGCACCGGCACAGACAGCTTCTGTTTGCGCGCTGTTTGGGCTTAAATGGTTTTGGCGGTCTCTTTTAAATATCTGCCAGGCTTTTTTGCCTGAAAAGCCAGACAAAAAAGCAGCTACTATCATTAAAAAAGCGGCTATTCTGGCAGGCAAAAAATTTGCTGCATCGTCAAGTTTGGCACTTGCTCTTCCGAAAAAGAGATACTTTTCGTTTTTATAACCGACCATTGAGTCGAGAGTATTAATTGCTTTATAAGCCATTGCCAATGGTGCTCCTCCTATAGCCATAAAAAAAACAGGAGCTACCACGCCGTCAGTGGTGTTTTCGGCAATGGTCTCAACAGTTGCCCGGATAATATCTTGTTCTGATAATTTTTGGGTATCTCTGCCCACAAGCCAGGAGAGATATTTTCTTGCCGTAGGCAGATCCCTTCTTTGCAAAGCCTCGTAAACCTTGTTTGTTTCGGTCTTTAGACTTTTGGTTGCTATAATTTGCCAGCATAAAACTGTTTCTAAAATAAATCCGGTAGCAAAATGAAGTCGGTAAGCGGCAATAAGTAAGCATAAAGTTAGCACAAAAAAAGAAAAAGGAATCAGTACTGCCATAATCAGACCTTTGTATAACAAAATAGTATTGCTTTTTGATTTGTTTTTGAGCAAAAGTTTTTCCAGCTTGACTATTGACCAGCCGATAAACCTTATAGGGTGAGGCAGCCAGTGAGGATCACCTATAAGTAAATCTACGATGTATCCAAGCAATAAAGGAAGTGCAGAAATTATTACAAGCCAAAAAAACTTATCAGGTTCGGAAGGAATTCTGCCTGGGAAGATGATATTTTCAAAAAACACTCTAAACATCATAGATTCCTCCTTTGCTCAGCCAATAACCTTTTCCCGGTTTTATCTGCCAGTGATAAAAACTCTTTTTCATACCAGAAAAAAGAGTAAGAAAAGTCATAATAATGCCGCCATGAGTTATAATACAAAGAGATAACGGTGAAGATGATATTTCTTCGGGCGATTGCTTTTTGAATTCAAGTCCTTTCATTCGGCACAAATCCCAACCTGCAAGTACTCTCTTAATCACCTGAGCAGAGCTTTCACCGTTTGGAGGTGAAAAATCTGAGCCATAACCGGAATTAATCCAAGTGATGTAATCAGAATTGTTTTTTAGCTGTTCATATGTAAGACCTTCCCAGTCACCAAAATCAGTTTCAATAAAATGATTCATAATAAAAGCTTTTTTTTCTGGACATAGAAGATCAGCTGTTTTTAGACATCTTTGTAAAGGGCTTGCTATCAGAATAAAAGAATCAGGATTAGAGGAATCAATAATATTTGCAAATCTCGGTTTTAAATCTGTAATATTTTGCACCCCTTCGGTAGAAAGACATATATCAGTATGGCCAATATATTGACCCATATGATTGGCCGGGGTACTTCCATGTCGCAGCAGTATAATTTTATCAAAGGGCGCCAGCGAAAAAGCCGGTAATAATGAACCGGTTATTATAGTGGAGTTTTTAGTCTGTTTTTTTAATCTAAGCAGACAATCCCTGTTTTTTTTGTTTTTTCGTTTTCTGTTTCCCATTACTGAACTTCCTGCTTCAGGTTTTGAATCAAACCGGCCCATACTCTGTCTGCTCTGGAAGCCAGACTATTAAGCTGGCAGTAAATACGTCCGCAACGTTCTCTCCATTGTCTGTCTTCAAAATCCAGAGGTACAAGACCACTGCCGATATCATCCAGGATAATAAATACAATACTCTCGTCGTCGTTGGCTATCTCAGTTAATGCTTTCAACCAATTTCCCATGTGCTGATCAAAGAGCTCATCTTCGCAATTTTTGCTTAAAGAGCGAATAGCCAGATGCAAATGATCAAGGATAGGATAATTGAGAGAATCCATTAATAATTTTGCTGCTTCTTTATGAGAACAATCTGCCGAATCAACAGCAGACCAGATTGCCGGCAAAGTATAATTTGAAGAGGCTTTGAAACCTTTTTGCTCATTTGCTTCTTTATGTTTTTTCAGGGCATAATCAAGTTTGCCTTGACTGGCACCGCCTATAATTGTCCATATCATAAATTTCCCGCCTTTTATTCTTTTATATTGCCAAGGAAACTGCAACCAGCATTGCTGTTTCACATATTACAAGAAAAAATCCAGCCAAATCTCCGGTTGTACCACCGAAGATTTTTTTGCAAATAAATATATAAGCTACAAATGCGATTATAGCAGCTGCCAGACCAAATACAGCGATTGCCAGATCTAGCCAAAGCCAGGTTGCACATAAAAGCACTAAGAGTATTATAAGAATAATACGTGTATTAGGAGAAAGACGATCGCGAAAAGTTTTTACTAAGCCGTCTTTTCTGGCCGGAGGTAAAAAACAAATACTAAGTCCAGAAAAGATTCTGGAAAATACAGGGATAAAAGCAATTGCTAAAATTCCTGCAAACCATTCTCTCTCAGATTTTAAAAGCAATAATCCTTTGGCAGAATTATTGAATCCGCTTGCAACTATATCAAACCAGGCAGCAAACTGAATCAGAAAAACAGCAAAAGTACTGATAATTGCGAAAGGTCCTGCATTAGGGTCTTTCATTATTTTCAAACGAGTTTCCCTATCTCTGTGTGATCCTAAAGCATCTGCCGCATCGGCAAAACCATCAAAATGCAGTCCGCCTGAAATCAACACCGGCCATAGCATTAATACTGCAGCAGTCAAAGCAGTACCAATCAGACCGGTGGTATTGTGAAGCCAATAGATTGCAAGCCAGCCTCCTCCGATAATTATCCCGATCAAAGGAAACCATACCATTGTCCAGCGCATATTTTTATCATGCCAGGTTCTTTGCGGCATTGGGAGAATTGAATACATGGTAAAAGTAATCAGTATACCGTCAAGCCAGTTCATTTGGCACCTCCTACTCTTCTGCTTTTGGCGTAAATCCAGTCTTCTGATGTATTACCGGTATACCATATACCACTTCTATAACCACATCAGATATATCTGCAAATTGCCGATTCAGTTTTCCCATTATCTCAAGATACTGCTGGGTTGAAAAATCAAAAAGCAAAGCATTTGAAAAAAGTTCATTACTTACAACAACAGTGTGCTTAGAAGACTTTATAATTTCCCTTAAACCATCACGGATATTAATTTCTGCCTGCTCAAAAGAAAGTTCCGGTAATCCATGCTCTCTGCGAAGAAACATTTCATTAGCTGTCAGATTAGAAAGACATTCAAGCAAAACAACCTTTCCAGATGTCTGATAAACATCATTTGAATTGCGAATATCAAATGGCTTCTCGATAGTAGCGAAACCGTAGTGGCTTCTTTGCTTTCGATGACGAGAGATCTTCTTTTTGTTTTCACTATCGCTACCTTGAATCATTGTAGCAATATAAATCAGAGAATCAGGAGCATGAGTAGTTTCTATGGCTTTTTCGTCCAAAAAAACAACGTTATTTATGTCCTCTGCAGATTTCACAGAACCGTTAGCCAGGCTGACTGCAATCTTCTCAGCTATAGCCGATTTACCACTGCCACTGCCGCCGCTAATCAGAACAACCATTATTGATCACCATCATTCCTGGCTGCCTCTCCGTTTTGAGGAACATATGCACCGACCCCCGCTTCTTCCCATGTAGCAATGCCGTTAAAAGCTGCCAAGGCCTGATCAAACAGACCAAAAGCAACACAACAACCAGTGCCTTCCCCAACACGCATGCCACATGAAAACCAGGCTGGAAGGCCGATTTCTTTGAGTGCGATACCTGCTCCAGGTTCTGCAGAAAGATGTGATGGGAAAATATAATCACGAACAGAAGGTGCGAGCCGTATTGCAGCCAAAGCAGCAACTGAAGCGATAAAACCATCTATAACAACCGCTGTTCTGTTTGCTGCTGCTCCGATATAAAAACCGGTTAATGCAGCCAGATCAAGCCCTCCCACTTTGCTCAAAACATCAATTGGGTCATTTGGATCAGGCTGATTTACTTTGATTCCTCTTTTAATAATTTCCTGTTTGTGCAATAGTTTTTCATCACTCAAGCCAGCTCCTCTGCCGGTAACTTCTTCTGCCGATAAACCACATAAACAAGCAAGCACAGCACTGCTGGTAGTAGTATTGCCAATTCCCATTTCGCCTGTGCCAAGAAGATCATATCCCTGATTACTAAGCCAGATTGCGGTTTGTGCACCAACCCTCAATGCTGCCAGTGCATCTTTGCAATGCATAGCCGGCCCGACTGACAAATCAGCTGTTCCCTGCAAAATGCGTTTGTCTATAACACCAGGGAGTTTGTCGGCTTGATTGATACCCACATCGATCGGGAAAATATCAGCTCCTGCCTGTTTAGCCATGGCATTAACCGTAGTGATACCACGAACAAAATTATAAGTAACTACAGCAGTTACCTCCTGGCCAACCTGAGTCACTCCCTGATCAACAACTCCATTATCAGCGGCAAAAATTCCTATTGCCTTACGGTTTATTTCAGGTCTGCCGGTTTTTTGAATTCCAGCTAAACGTATTACTATATTTTCAAGTTCTCCCAAAGCAAAAAGTGGCTTACAAAGATCCAGCCATCTATCAGCAGCTTTTTTCTCAGCAATAGTATCTATCTGACCGATCTTTCCAATTAGATTGGTCAGAAACATGCCGTCTTTTGAATTATCGTACAAAACTTACTCCTTTCAATCAGACGAATCAGAAATCATGAGTTTTCTGGTTCTTGCCTACAATTATCTGCTCCTATAATTTCTAAACTGCTTTCGATTGACCTGGCCACTTTTATGACATCGGTGGTTGAATGTGCAGCACATATATACCAAGGTTGTAACATGGTTGAGGGTACAAAAATATGATTATTTATCATGAGATCATAAAATTTTCGGTAATTGCTTTTGTTACAAAACGCAACATCTTGTTCGTTATTAACCTCTCTTTTATTAAAAAAGACACTTAGCATTGAACCGCAGCGGTTAACTTGAATATCGATTTTAAACCTATCCCTTGCTCTATAAACGGAATCCTCAATACATTCCATTTGTTTAGCCATTTTGCCGTAAATTCCAGGCTGTTGATCAATTTTGTTTATAACAGCAATTGCGGAGGCAAGTGAAAGTTGATTAGAACAATTCTTAAAAGAGCTAAAAACATCGCTACAGAACCGGAATGATTTCATTACTTTGGTTTTACCACCAAGAACTCCTATAGGAAGGCCGGAAGAGATAGATGAGCCTAAAACCGTTAAATCCGCATTAACTTTAAAATATTCCTGCGCTCCACCTGCAGCCAGTCTAAATCCTGTAGTTGTTTCATCAAAAATTACTAAAGCTCCATGTTGCCTGGCAATCAAAACAAGTTCTTCTAAGAATTTCTCTTTCGGAATTATAAGTCCCATGTGAACAGGCAAAGGTTCAATAATAACAGCAGCTATTTCAGAACCAAAAGTTCGGAAAATTCTTGCCAGCTGGTCAATATTATTGTATGTGGAGTGCAATGTTTTTGAATAAGAAGATTCACTTATGCCGGTTTTTTCAGCAATGGTTGCAGCGCTTCCTTTATTGTTTATAACCGGCATCAGACTATCTATTTCTCCGTGATAACAACCATCCATTTTTAAAATATAATCGCGACCGGTAAAAGCACGAGCGAGTCTTAATGATGCCATGATTGCATCTGTCTGCGATTCGAAAAAACAGACTTCTTCAACAGAGGGAAAGCAAGCACAAATAAGTTTTTGCAGCTCATCTTCTCTACTGGAAGTACTGCCGTAAGATATGCCGTCAAGAATTGCCTGCTGCACTGCCAGCATTATATCCTGATCGGTATGCCCCCAGAGAGCGGTTCCGCAAGCGCAGTTCATATCGACAAATTCTCGAAACTCTGTATCCCAGACATGACTGCCATAAGTTCTGCTAATGAAAGGTGCAAAATCCAGATCTGTACTCATGTATCCTCCCTTTGAAACAAAAAAAGCTTAAGAGATAATTAAATACATATTATATATCAGTCCAGATTTTTTGCATTGAAAAAAGCAGTAATAAATGGTAAAAATTTATCACTATCAGGCAAAAAGCACAGACAATTTTAATTTATCCTGAAATGACGCAGTTGCGACCTTCCTGCTTAGCCAGATATAAAAGATCATCTACCCTTTGCAATAATGTTTCGATAGTATCATCTTCTCTAAGTTCGGTTACACCAAAACTACAAGTCACTTTCTTGACAGGCCCACAATCACAGGAAGCTATATTGTTTCTGATTCTCTCTGCCAGATCAGAAGCCTGAGTAAGCCTCGTATCAGGCAGTAAAATCATGAATTCTTCCCCGCCCCAACGAGCCAGTATATCAACCGATCTGATGGATTGTTTTACAATTCTTGAAGTTCTTATTAAAACCAGATCTCCGGCCGGATGTCCATAATCATCATTGATGGTTTTGAAGTAATCGTAATCATAAAGTATGAGTGACATATGAACATCGTAACGGCGGCTTCTGTCAATTTCGCTTCTTAATTCGTCATTAAATTTCATCCTGTTAAAACATCTGGTCAGTGCATCAGTTATAGAAAGAGCCTCAAGCTGTTCAAGGATAATAGCTTGCTTTCTTTTGAGTTTGCTGGTGCGTAAAAATGTAATAGCACTAAGAAGTGTTGTGAAAAAAAGATAAACCAGAGTTGCTGCTCTTTCTGTTATTGATACATGAGCATGGAACATATTAACGGCAAAAATAAATCCTGTCTGCATGAGCAGGGTAACTGTAATAATTGCAGCGAAACGATTAAAAATCATAAAATAAGCGATAGTCATCATAATCGCACTGAAAGACTGAAGTAGAAAATTCGGAGTCTGATATGATACCAAAGCGTGGATAAAACCCACGGCAGCTGCTGTTTCGCATAATGTAATCAAAAAAACATATTCTTTGCAAGAACTGACTTTTTTTAACAGAAAAAAGGACATAACGATTATGCAAAACACAATGCTTCGAACGAAAATCAATTTTATTCTTATGCTAGAATCGCTATTAGCAAGCATGTCCGGAATAATAAAAGCAGCAAAAAGGAAACCAAGTGCCAGAAGTGTAAATCTTACATATTTGATGTTGTTTTTTATTTCTTCCGTAAAATAGAGCTTTTCACGCTCTTTATTTAAAAATTCCCCCGTAAAACGAGAAATGGGATTTATAGGATCAGCTGATTTTGATTTAAACATAAGCTCACCTCTTAGCGGGTTTTGATTCATACCTTAGTACATTTTCTCTGTCTAAAGAGTTTGCCAAAACTAAAGACAGCCATAAATAGCAGCCATCAAAGGAGGAATATTAATCCTGTGTTCTCCTGGCAATCTCTGCACCATGTAAATAGCATACATTTCTTCCAAGGGATCAATGCAAAACCACGATCCCGCAGCTCCTTCCCAGCCAAACTCACCTACGGTTCCATTAATCCCACTGGCAGCAGGGTTGATCATGGTGCGAACCCCAAGGCCATAGCTATACCCTTTCATACCCGTACTGTTTACAAATTCCTGGCGCAGATTTTTGCAAAGATGATCTGAGCTGAAAAATTCAATTGTTTTTCTGCCGATAAGCCTAACTCCACCGGTTTCGCCTTGTCCGGTAAGCATTGCTGCAAAGCGTCCATAATCCGTAATTGTACTGAACAAACCTGCACCTGCTTGTTCAAACACAGGCTGTATTGCCGGATCCCAGTCAATCAGACCAATTGAATTTGGAATCAGGCTGCCATCAGCTGACGGGCTATAAAGTACAGAAAGCCTTTGCTTCTGCTCTGAAGAAAGAAAAAAACCAGTATCTTTCATATCTAAAGGGTCAAAAATCATTTCCTTTAACGCTTCTCCCAATTTTTTGCCGGTGAAAATTTCTATCAAAGCACCTGCGATATCGTGAGATAAACCATAAAGCCAATGTTCGCCCGGTTGGAAAACAAGTGGAATTTTACCAAGTTCATTAGCAATTGAAACAGTGTTTATTTCTTGAGAAGCTCCAAGGCTAATATCTTCGTTTGAAAGCTGGCTTGTCAGGCGATCAAAAGTTTGTTTGATTTCCCGGCCTGTTATACTGTCGTCCCAATGATAAGGCAACCCCGAAGTCATCGTAAGCAAATGCCTTATGGTCATTGGATTTTTGACTGGAAGATAAGAAACATTGCCGGTTTTATCAACTGAAAGAATTTTCTGATTAGAAAAGCCGGGCAGCCATCTGCCAACAGCATCATCAAGTCTGAAAAATCCTTGCTCATAAAGAATCATCATAGCAACGGCAGTAACCGGTTTAGTCATAGAATAAATCCGGTATATAGTATCTTTATTTATAGGTATAGACTTCTCCTTATCGGCAAAGCCATATTCTTCGGAAAAAACCGTCTCTCCCTTTTTACTTATAAGTACACCAGCCCCGGCAAAAATACCGTCAGCCAATTGTTTTTTGATTAATCTGTCAAGATTTGCATAACCTGCCATGTCCTCTTACCTGTCTCTTCCGTCAATCTTTTGCTTTTTATTCTAATAAGATATGGGCATTAATAAAAACCTTCATAAAGCCTATCGGCGATAATTATAGAAAACTGAAGAAAAAAACCTGCATTTACCAGAAAAAATAAGGTTAGTGTTTACTTTTAAAATCAGCGGTGATATACTAAGTTGCCTGAAACCCCACAGGGGGTCTTTTTATGTGTCGAAGTCATTGGTGCAAAATGCATAGAAATTTTGTGTTTGCGGCCTGATAATTGTTTTTGCAATAAGGCAATCAAGGGCAGAGGCTCGTAAGAACAGGCAAAGTATTAATAATTTTGAAAGGAGGTGTATTGATGCCAACGTTCAACCAATTGGTTAAATCAGGAAGACGTACTAAAAACTATAAGTCGACTTCACCGGCTCTTCAGCTGGGCATGAACACTCTTAAGAAGCGTGAGACAGAACAGTCCTCACCTCAGAAGCGTGGAGTTTGCACGGTTGTTAAGACAACAACTCCGAAGAAACCTAATTCGGCTCTTCGTAAAGTTGCCAGGGTTCGTTTGACAAACCAGATTGAGGTTTCAGCCTACATACCTGGTATCGGCCATAACCTGCAGGAGCACTCAGTTGTTCTGATTCGTGGTGGTCGTGTCAAGGATCTTCCCGGTGTTCGTTATCACATCGTCCGTGGAACTTTAGATACGGCCGGTGTTGCTAATCGTCAGCAGGGTCGCTCCAAGTACGGCGCCAAGAAACCTAAAGCCGCAAAAGTTAAGAGCTAACAGCTGCTGTCGGTTGGACAATTGTGATCATCAGTACACTGTCATATACCCAATATAGGGCGCATGGCATGTTCTGCACTGACACGGTCCAAAACGTGAGTACCTGTGGTATCGGGTTATAAAAACCCGCATTATCATGAGAGGAGGGAAGACAAGTGCCAAGAAAAGGCCATGTCCCAACAAGAGATGTACTTCCTGATCCGATCTATAATGATGTATCAGTTACAAAACTGGTAAATAACATCATGCTGGACGGAAAAAAGGGAGTTGCACAAAAAATAGTTTATGGTGCCTTTGATATTGTCAAAGAGCGTACCAGTCAGGAACCCCTGGAAGCCTACAAAAAGGCATTGGAGAACATCATGCCGGTGCTGGAAGTAAAAGCCAGACGTGTGGGTGGTGCCAATTATCAGGTTCCGATCGAAGTGAGACCGGAAAGAAGACAGACTCTTGGTCTGCGCTGGTTAGTAGCTGTCGCAAGAAAGCGCGGCGAACGTACCATGCGTGAAAGACTTGCTAATGAGATTATCGACGCATTGAACAGTACCGGTGGAGCTTATAAGAAAAAAGAAGATGTACATCGTATGGCAGAAGCCAACCGTGCTTTTGCTCATTACAGATGGTAACCTGCTAAGGGAAGGAGCTTTACCGAATGCCCAGAGAATTCTCGCTTGAAAACACGAGGAATATCGGTATCATGGCGCATATCGACGCCGGAAAAACGACTACAACCGAGCGTATTTTGTACTACACAGGTAGAATACACCGCTTGGGTGAGACGCATGAAGGTGCCGCAACCATGGACTGGATGGAACAGGAGCAAGAACGTGGTATAACTATCACTTCTGCTGCTACAACTGCCCAGTGGGATGGAAGACGCATAAATATCATTGATACACCAGGACACGTTGACTTCACTGTTGAAGTTGAGCGTTCACTGCGTGTACTTGATGGTGCCGTAACCTTATTCTGTGCCAAGGGTGGTGTTGAGCCTCAGACAGAAACAGTCTGGCGCCAAGCTGACCATTATGGCGTACCACGTATGGCTTTCGTCAATAAAATGGATATTATGGGAGCGGATTTTTACCGCGCTGTAGACATGATGAAAGAGCGCCTCAGAACAAATGCCGTGCCTCTTCAGCTGCCAATCGGCAAGGAAGAGACTTTTACCGGAATAATCGATCTGATCACAATGACAGCAAGAATATACGGTGATGATGAAGGCAAGGATATACAGGAAGTTGATGTACCTGAAGATATGAAAGATCTGGCTCAGGAATGGCGTGATAAAATGGTTGAGGCCATTGCCGAATCTGATGAAGAGCTGACCATGAAATATCTCGAAGGTGAAGAAATCACTGTAGATGAACTGAAGGTTGCGCTGCGTAAAGCAACGATCGCCTGCGATATAACACCTGTTCTTTGCGGAACAGCGTACAAAAACAAAGGCGTACAGATGCTGCTTGATGCAGTCATTAGTTATATGCCATCACCGCTGGATATACCTCCAATTACCGGTATTAACCCAGACACAGAAGAGGAAGAAACACGTCCTTCGAGCGACGAAGAGCCTTTTTCCGCTCTTGCATTTAAAATTATGACCGACCCTTATGTTGGTAAGCTCTGTTTCTTCCGCGTATATTCCGGTACACTTGATTCCGGTTCATACGTCAAAAATGCAACTAAAGGTAAGCGTGAGCGTGTAGGACGTATTCTGCAGATGCATGCTAATCACCGTGCTGAAATCGATAGAGTATATTCTGGAGATATCGCAGCAGCAGTAGGTCTGAAAGATACTACTACAGGGGATACACTTTGTGATGACAACCGCCCTGTAATCCTTGAATCAATGGATTTCCCAGAGCCGGTTATCTCAGTTGCTATCGAGCCCAAATCAAAAGCAAGTCAGGACAAAATGAACGTTGCTCTGGCAAAGCTTGCTGAAGAAGATCCGACCTTCCGTACATATACAGATGCGGAAACAGGTCAGACCCTTATTTCAGGTATGGGTGAGCTGCATCTTGACATAATTGTTGACCGCCTTTTCCGCGAGTTTAAGGTAGAAGCAAATGTTGGTGCACCTCAGGTTGCATATAGAGAAACAATCCGTAAAGCTGTAAAAGCAGATGGTAAATTTGTTCGTCAGTCAGGTGGTCGTGGTCAATACGGTCATTGTGTACTTGAAGTTGAACCAAGAGAACCAGGCGCAGGTTACGAATTTGTTAACAAGATCGTTGGGGGTTCTATTCCTAAAGAATATATTGCTCCGATCGATGCAGGTATACAGGAAGCTATGAATAATGGTGTTCTTGGTGGATATCCGGTTGTTGATGTAAAAGTAACAGTTGTTGATGGTTCCTACCATGATGTTGACTCTTCAGAAATGGCCTTTAAGATTGCTGGATCAATGGGCTTCAAAGAAGCTTGCCGCAAGGCGGATCCAACTTTGCTGGAACCACTGATGAGAGTCGATGTTGTTGTACCTGAAGAATACATGGGTGATGTTATGGGCGATATCAGCTCACGTCGCGGACGTATCGAAGGTATGGAAGCAAGATCCGGTGCACAAGCTATTACAGCTATGGTACCTCTTTCAGAAATGTTTGGTTATGCTACCGTATTGCGTTCACGTACCCAAGGTCGTGGAACATTCGTAATGCAGATTGACCACTTCGAAGAAGTGCCTAAGAGTCTGGTTGAGAAAATTCTGAAATAAGTCTTTGTTTCAAACAAGGAAGATCAGAATTTGTTCAGATCAGAAAACTAGATTTACGGCAGTTTGGCATGTTATATGTATTACAGAAATATTTGCTAAATCAGTAGATTTGTGTAAAATGATTTATAGCGGCTGAACTGCTAATGTAATAAATAAAAGAATAAAAAAGATCAATCAGCGAGTTGCTGAAAAAAGGAGGATTACTTCAAATGGCAAAGGCAAAATTTGAAAGAAACAAGCCCCATGTTAACATCGGAACCATCGGCCACGTTGACCATGGTAAAACATCATTGACCGCTGCTATAACCAAAGTTCTGGCTATGGGCGGTGCTGCTGAATATGCTGCATATGATAATATCGATAAGGCTCCTGAAGAGAGAGAGCGTGGTATTACAATTAATACTGCACACGTTGAGTATCAGACAGATGCACGTCACTACGCACATGTTGACTGCCCAGGACATGCTGACTATATCAAGAACATGATCACAGGTGCTGCTCAGATGGACGGTGCTATTTTGGTTGTATCAGCTGCTGACGGCCCAATGCCTCAGACACGTGAGCATATCCTGCTTGCACGTCAGGTTGGTGTTCCTTCAATAGTTGTATTCCTTAACAAATGTGATATGGCTGATCCTGAACTGATCGAGCTTACAGAGATGGAAGTTCGTGAGCTTCTTACAATGTATGATTTCCCAGGTGATGATACGCCTATCATCCAGGGTTCAGCTCTTGATGTTCTCGAGTGCGAAAGCACAGATGCCAGTGATCCAAAATACAAGTGCATCCATGAGTTGATGGAAGCTGTTGATACTTTCATACCTACACCTGAGCGTCCAACTGATCTTCCTTTCGTTATGCCTGTTGAAGACGTATTCACTATCACAGGTCGTGGCACAGTTGCTACCGGCCGTGTTGAGCGTGGTATCGTTAAAGTTGGCGACGCTATCGAAATCGTTGGTCTTGCTGATGAGCCTAAGAATACAGTTGTTACAGGTGTTGAAATGTTCCGTAAATTGCTTGATCAGGCTCAGGCCGGTGATAACATTGGTGCATTGCTTCGTGGTGTAACACGTCAGGATGTTGAGCGTGGACAGGTTCTGGCAAAACCAGGATCAATCAAACCTCATACCCACTTCACTGGTCAGGTTTATGTTCTGACTCAGGCAGAAGGTGGCCGTCATAAGCCTTTCTTCAACGGTTATCGTCCTCAGTTCTACTTCCGTACAACTGACGTTACCGGTGTAGCAGAGCTTCCTGAAGGCGTTGAAATGTGCATGCCTGGTGATCACGTAACAATTACTGTTAAACTGATCACTCCTATCGCTATGGAGCAGGGTCTGAAATTTGCTATCCGTGAAGGTGGTAAAACAGTTGGTTCAGGTACAATTTCAACAATTATAGACTAATTTGATTTAATCAGATCAGCTTTAATTCTAAAATAGAAAAGGATGTCTTGCGGCAGGTTACAAAATCTGCGAAGACGTCCTTTTTTGTTCGATATTTTTATAGTTTTTTCGTGCTTTATCTATATTCATGATATAATGTTACGCGATCAAATAAGAAAAAATATTAACTTATTTTCTTTTTGAAATATGCTAAAACAAGTCGTAAAGACTTTTAAACAGGTGATAGATTATGCCAGATGAGAACATTAAAAAAGAAAGAAAAAAAACATCAACTACTGCCAGATCAGGTGCAGCAAAAAAATCTGCTTCGACAAGAAAAACAGCCTCGGCGAAAAGGGTAAAATCTGCAGGTGAGTCTGCAGAAAAAGCTGCAAATATTAATCAGCAGCCTCCTCTTAGAATGCCTTTGGTTCCACTCAGAGGATTAACTGTTTTCCCAGGCGTCAGTGTTAGCTTTGATATAGGCAGGGATGGTTCAAAACTGGCCGTAGAAAATGCGATGGAACGAAATCAGGTAGTCTTTCTTTCAGCTCAGAAAACAATAGATGAAGAATGGCCTGAAGTTGATGAAATTTATGAAGTAGGCTGTGTGGCTCGCATTCGTCAGATTCTTGAGTTGCCCGGTGAATCAATGAAGGTAATGGTAGAAGGGAAAAAAAGAGCTCGTATTACTAAGGTAATTCAAGAAGATCCTTTCTATATGGTAGATGTAGACTATCTGACATTAACAGATGAAGAGCAGCATGATTCTACTTATATTGAGGCATATCGCCGCAAGCTTATGAGTGCTTTTGAAAAATACGCTCTGACTACTAATCGGTTTCCGCCGGAAACTGTTGTAGCTCTGGGGGCTATAAAATCACTTACTGTCCTTGCAGATACAATAGCAAGCCAGCTTAATGTTTCAATCGAAACAAAGCAGTATCTGCTAGAAGAAGATCTTGTACAGCATAGAGCTCAGGAATTGATTGTTATTTTGCAACGTGAACAGCTTATTTTTGAGCTGGAGAAAGATATTGAGTCCAAAGTAAGATTCAATTTAGACAAATCGCAGCGAGATTATTTTTTGCGTGAACAGCTTAAAACAATTCAAAGTGAATTGGGTGATCAGGAGAACTCTCAGCAAGATCAGGAAAACTGGAAAAAGCAACTGGGAAAAAGTAATATACCAGATGAGTACAAAGATAAAATACGTAAGGAAATAGCACGTCTTGGCAGAATGCCCGCAGGTTATCCTGAAGCATCAGTTTTAAGATCTTGGATAGAGCTTATTTTTGAGTTGCCATGGGGTAAAACAAATGAAGAAAAATTGAATCTTAAAAGAGCCAGAAGTGTTTTGGATAAGGATCATTATGGTCTGGAAAAAGTAAAAGAAAGAATTTTGGAATATCTGGCTGTTAGAAAGTTGAGAAATGAAGCAGGCGATTTGACGAATAAAGGTCCTATTCTCTGTCTTGTTGGTCCTCCAGGCGTTGGTAAAACATCTATTGCCAGATCCGTGGCTGAAGCTCTCGGACGTAAATATGTACGTATGTCTTTAGGCGGCGTAAGAGATGAAGCTGAAATTAGAGGACATCGCAGAACTTATGTGGGAGCTATGCCGGGGCGCATAATTAATGCGGTAAGGCAGGTTGGTACAGATAATCCGCTCATTTTGCTTGATGAAATAGATAAATTAGGCAATGATTTCAGAGGAGATCCTTCTTCTGCCTTGCTCGAGGTTCTCGACCCTGAACAAAATAATACTTTCAGGGATCATTATCTGGAAGTGCCTTATGACTTGTCAAAAGTCTTGTTTATAACCACTGCAAATTCTGCAGATACTATTCCGCAGGCTTTGCTTGACCGCATGGAGATTGTAAGATTATCAGGTTATACAGAAGCAGAGAAAATAGAAATTGCTATTAGACATTTGCTCCCAAATCAAATTAAGCAAAATGCGCTTTCCAGAAAACAGCTTAGCATAACAAGAAAGAGCATGGGTAGTCTTATTAGCTGGTACACAAAGGAAGCAGGTGTCAGGCAGCTTGAACGTGAAATAGCTCATGTTTGCAGACGAGCAGCTATTTTGATAACGGAAGGTAACGCAGATAAAGTAACAGTTACTCCGGCTAATATAGAAGATCTTATAGGTAAGAAAAAATTTAGATATGATCTTGCACAAGAGAAAGATCAAATCGGCATTGCAACTGGACTTGCATGGACATATGCTGGAGGGGATACCCTTACAATTGAAGTAAATGTTATGCCTGGAAGCGGCAAACTCGAACTTACAGGACAGTTGGGCGATGTCATGAAAGAGTCGGCCAGAGCTGCTGTAACCTATATAAGAACACGTGCAAAAGATTTAAATATAAGTGATGATTTTTCCAGCACAAAAGACATCCATATTCATGTCCCGGCAGGTGCTATTCCCAAAGACGGTCCTTCTGCCGGTATAACTCTGGCGACTGCTCTCGCTTCAGCACTTAGCGGCAGAGCCGTAAGGCATAATGTCGCGATGACAGGAGAAATAACTTTAAGAGGAAGAGTTATGCCTATTGGAGGTCTAAAGGAAAAAGTTATAGCTGCCAGCAGGGCGGGCATAGACACTATCCTTGTTCCACACGAAAATTTACGCGATACCGACGAGATTCCTGAAAGTGTACTAACAAAAGTAAAGATACACTATGTAGAGGATATGAATAAAGTTCTTGAACTAGCCTTGTTGCCTGCTAAATAAAGTTTTTAGATAAAAGTTTTATTTGCATTGGTCTAATTATGCAAAAAAATTAATCTTTTCGCAAAATTTATTTGTTATTTATTAACGATCCGGCAGAGCAAAACTGCCGGTTTTGTTAAAATGATGTCATGACAATTGATGTCGCGTGGTTATACAGCAATATATTGCTAATATAACAGTAATATAAGGATAACACCTACTATGCTATAATTTTACAAAGTGCATAAAAATGCATAGATGGAACAAATAAGTTTACAGAAACTGACCCTTTAAGGAGATTTCGAATGAGATTTGTACCTTCAGGCTGCCTGAGAAGAGGTATGATTTGTGCAAAAAAAATTCTTGGCAAAAACGGTGAGCTGCTGCTGAATAAAGGAGCGGTTATACATCAGACTTATATTTATCGTATTCGCGAATTAGGGTTTGCCGGAATATATATAGAAGATGATTACTCCGAAGGTATAGAATTTGTTGATATTATTTCTGAAACTCAGCGTGCAAATTCTGTTCGTGCTGTAAAAGATCTTTTTAGCTGTATAAATAATAATCAAGGGAATATAAAAGCAAAGATGCAGATGCTGCATAAAACAGTGGAAGACATAGTCAAAACAGTAATTGATAATAAAGATACTAATGTAAATCTACTGGATCTCAAAATCTTTGATGACTATACATATTATCATTGTGTAAATGTAGGGGTTTTATCTATCCTCATGGCAACACGAATGAAAATGGCTCCATCCAGAATACATCATTTAGGAATGGCTGCCATGCTTCATGACATAGGTAAGGTATTTATAAATAAAAACATTCTTAATAAAGCCGGTTTACTTTCTGATTACGAATTTGAAGAAATGAAAAGCCACAGCAGCAGAGGATTTGAATACCTTAGAATGGGATATAACAGTTTTTCGTCTGAATGTTTAAGAGCAGTTCTTGAACATCATGAAAGAGTTGACGGCAAAGGATATCCAGAAGGCAAAAAATCCAAAGACATCTCACAGTTTGCTAAAATTATTTCACTGGTGGATGTTTTTGACGCTTTGACCTCAGACAGGCCATATAGACCTGCGGTGCCTCCATCGGATGCTATTGAGTATATAATGGCAGAATCCAACAAAGCTTTTGACCCTGTTTTAACGCGCGTTTTTCTATCATGTATAATGCCATATTCTCCCGGATCGACTGTTCAACTATCAAATGGTTGGGTAGGTATTGTTGTTAAAAATTATTATGAAGCAAGCCTGCGGCCTATTGTACGTATAATACGCCATCAAACAAAAGAATTACCTGAAGATATTGCCTTTGTTCCTTATGACCTGGATTTGTTTAAGGATAGAGATAAATTCGATATAACAGTTATCGGCAATCTGGACAGATAGAATTTTCAATCAAAATCATGCGGGAATCTACTGTAGCACTCGTACAATCTATCGGTATCTCTCAGAAATTCGTCCAGCAACAGCGGTTCAAACATGGTGCCACGCTCCTGCTGCATTATAGCAATGGCTACATCAAAACTGTAAGCCGGTTTATAGGGGCGCTCAGATGTTAAGGCATCGAACACATCTGCTATCATAGCAATACGGGCAGAAAGAGGAATTTCTTGTCCTTTTGCTCCTGTCGGATAACCTTTACCATCCCAGTGTTCATGATGATACATTACAATCTCGATAGCCATATTGAAAAAATTACGACCAGTATCGGATAACCAGTGTTCGACTGATTTTAAGACCTCAGCTCCGTATAGGGGATGCTTTTGCATTTCTATACGTTCTTCATTGCTCAATTTTCCCGGTTTTAGCAAAATGCCATCTTTTTCTCCTACCTTGCCTATATCATGCAAGGGACAGAATCTTTCAAGCTGATTAATGAAATCGGTATTTATCTCTTCTACGTATATACCGGAATCTTTAAGCCAGACAGCAAGCTCTACCGCATATGCCGTCATACTGTCAAGGTGAGTTCCGGTATCTGCATCCCTTGCTTCTGTGAGTTTGGTGATAGAAAGAACATTACTGTAAACCAGACGGTCTACAAGTATATGCTTATCTATGCTTATAGCAATACTGCTGGAAATCGTTTTTAGAAAAACTACATGAGATGAAGCATAAGAGTCAATTTTTCTGGAAGCAAAGAATACAACCCCCATGGCTGTATCATGCAGAAATAAAGGTATTGCAACCAAAGAATTAATCCCTTGCTGCTGAATAGGATCAAGCATATCTCCGTCAGGTAAAGTTTTTACAGCTAAAAAAAGATTATTGAGAATATACATATCATCAGGTTTGTTCAAAAAGTCGTGGAGGAAACCTTGCGCATCGGCCCATATTGATTTTAATATATCTTCTAAAGCACTAAATGAACCATCGGAAGCAGTATATACCAAATCAGTTTTTTCGCCCTCGCGCCTGTAAAGTCCAACACTTATAAAATCATAAGGGATATAATTTGAAAAAGTAGTAAAAATATATCGCAAAGTTTCATTAAAGGAAACAGAACGATTAATATTTTCGATCAAGTGAATTATTTCTCTCATTCGATCAAAAGTCAAACTGATTTCTTTGGTGAGTTTTTTTACTTCTTTATCGGCAGTATAATTCCCGCTATTTTTTTTCAAATCGCTTTGATCAAACTTTTGGCTTACAGATACTAAGCCTGAAATCGAAAATTCCTTATATACTTGAGCCAGAGGAGTGATAATAATTCTTTTTAATAACATTATTCCCAAAATAATAGTGAAAAAACTTAGACCTATCATGAAAAAGGAAAAAAGCAGATTAGCCTGTGTGCTTTCTGCTAGTTGATCCCTAATCTGAGATGACATCAATTCGCTATCGGTTAAAAGTAGAGTTCCATTAGTTTTTATTTGTAAGAAAGCGCTGAATCCTTTATCACGTTCATCGATAAAATTTGCAGATTCGTAAGTGGCTGATACATCAAGCAAGGACTGAACATTTATTTGAAATTTATTCCAGAGCTGTCTGTGATGCAGCATTATCAAGGCAGGGTTACTATAAATACGGTTTAAATCAACAATTTCGGCATCGATTTTGATTTTCCCGCTTTCTAGTGCAATCATTATATTTTCATATTCATCCATTGAGTTTCCCAAGGATTTTTCCAGAGTATGAAGATTTCTGATTTCAAAATCATCAAACTCCTCATTAAAATTGCGATCAAGAAGATACCATAATTCCACACTATCTCTTACTATTTGCTGAGATAAAACCTGCTGTCTGGTAAAAGGATGTAGTAACAGACCTTTTTTCTGTTCATTTATGAAAGAAACTCTATATGTACTTATTAAAAAAACTGTAGCCAAAAAGGCGGCCAAAATAATAAGTACCAATCTTTTTTTGATAGCCTTAAGAAATAAAGTGCTTAAATTGCTCTCTAAATTTGACTCATTCAAAACCATAATCTCCTTTTTTGTCATTTCTATAATTGCAATAGATACAGGAGTGCTTTTGGCAAAATAATTAATCTATTTCTACGCAAAAGCATATAGGATATTTTCAAAACTAAAGTTCAATCAGCTTGCAAGATTAATAAACAGCCATTCATAGCTAGTCGATCTAATCTGTCCGGTCTCCGGCTCATAACTCTCATAATAAATTACCAGATCATGTCCTGCCAGCCAGACCTTATAGTGAAGATTGCCATAATAGGATCCTGTTTTTATCTCTTGATCCAAAAGGGTAATTTCTGCTTTACCATCTGCATCCAGCAAATCTATAGCTATTCTACCTTCGACGTTATTTACATTTGTTTGATTAGTTTCCTTAACTTTCATACCAACAAGCTTATCCTGGTATTGATGCAAACTATCATAAGGATGAGCGACTGATTTGATCTGATCTCCTGCTTGTGGATCATAGATCATAATCTGTTCCGTGGACTGCTCACCACTGGCAAATGGCCAGAAAACCTGAGCCTGAACTTTGCCACGATGGTAGAAAAAATCAATTAAATAATATTCGTCGCTATTTATGATTTCAAAATACTGGTCTGGGTGATCATATACCAGAAGTGTTGTACCGTCACCTTTTATTTGCTCATATAAAACCAGATCATCATAAGTCTTTACCCTCTGCAAAGCGTGATACATGCCGTTATCATACATGTTCTCTCCCAGATTATCCTGCCAGGGCGCAAGCTTACTATCTTCTGCTATTTCTCCTTCACGCATAAGCAAATATCGAACGAAAGGATATTCAGAATAACCAGGATATGCGATCTCAATCCTGGTTCCGTCGTTCATTTTATGGAACGAACAACCTATAGCATAATCAGGATCATCCATTCCAGGATATAAATTACCATCATCAGTAAAAATTATATGTTCTTCCTCATTTTTTAGATCAATTACTACAATTTCCATAGGCTGATTAAATCTGGAAGCGAGTATCCATTCATCATCAAGGACAGTACCATTGTTGATATTATGTAGAACAGTTTCACTTTTGTGGCCTTCATAATCTACGGCGATAACATCATAAACAAGATTGCCATCAGTATCGGTCATCGCTTCAGAAAGGCAGAAAATACGCTTTTCTGAAAAACCAATAATTGCGGTTACATCTTCCAATAGTAATTCATCTATTGTGGGAGCAACTAAACCTTCCCCCTGGCTTTTGTCTGTAAGATCATACCGGTGGTGTAAAGTATTGTTGTTAAGATCTATATAATAAAGCTGTTCACCAACAACCCATAGCAACGGATCAAGCATTTTAGAAATTCTTACAAACTCTTCTCCTTGCGGAGGTTCGGTAGTTGGTATTGTCTCGTCTGTGTCATCAGGAGCCGTAGTCTGGGGATCTTCTGTTAATGAAGGAGTATCTGTTTGATCAGAACCAGTGGTTTCACCACGCCATATTTGCTGAATATTTTCCCAGCCTTTGCTTAAGGAGTTGCAGCCTGCCAGCGTTGTTACGGCAAATATCATTACAAGAATAACAGCTATTAATAGAAATAATCTTTTATACATGATTGCCTTGTTAGCCATATGCACACAAATCTCCTCTCTCTTAGAAATCAGCAGAAAGCAAACTGCTTCGACAGCAATTAATTTGCTACTTTAACAGCATAACTATGCCCTGTAACAAAAAACGATACAGAGATATTATATTCTATATTAAAAATATAAGCTAGAACAGCTAGTACTAAGAGTTGGCACAATCAATGTTAAACGCCCGGTCTTTTAATATGAAGTCGACAAACCATAAGACCTGAAAGAATAACTGTTAAGAAAATTGGCAAAAAGCCGTGAAGAATAAGAGGTAATATACTGGCAAATGTGGTAATTGTGTCAGCAAGAAACTCATATGTATTTGTAGATGAAAAAAGGCCAAAAGAATCAATTATAACAATATATAAAGCAATAATTGCACCAGAAACAGTAACAGGAACTCCTGTGAAGGAATCAGCAGATTTAAGAACATGATATCTGGCTAGACGGTAAGCCCCTGCTATCGGATAAATACAAAGCAAAAGTCCTAGCAGAGGGCGATTTTGGAAAAATTGTGTACTGGCTATAAGCGCTGCAGGAGCAACACAAAATGAGATCAGATCTGCAAAGGAGTCCAGATAGCCTCCCAGTTCAGAAACTGAATTTAGCTTTCTGGCTACTTTGCCATCAACACCGTCAATGGCAGCGGCTAACAAAATTAAAAAGGCAGCGCCTCTCATTGAAAAATTAACAGAGTCATAAAATAAAGAACCAATAACAACAAGACCAATAAACAGATTGATCAGAGTAAGAAAATTAGGAATAAATGATTTTAGCTTAACAAAATCTGTTGCTTTACAGCAAAGATAAGCAATAAGGCCAACTAGAACCAGCACCCAGAAAGTGACAAAACGAAACATCATTGCCGCAGCTGCCGATTGCGCTGCCGAAAGGCCTGCAACAACAAGCAGACTAGTCATTGTTGCTTCAAAACCGCCCAGTCCTCCTGGGAAAAGAGGCAACATTGCGACCATATACGCAATAAATGTAATAGCAGTAATCAATATAAGACTTATTTTTACCTGTGGCAGCATAAAGTGCAGCAAGGCGATCATTTTTATCGGATACATAAGCCAGATTAAAATAGACAAAAGAAATTGTCTTACAAGAAATTTTCTATCTGCTGACATTTTTTCTAAATTTGCAAGACTGGAGTTAAAAAATTTACCAACCTTCGTGTCTTTTGATTTTTCTTTGTAAAACAGTTTTCTTAACAAGCCAGGTTTGAACATTGCAAATAGCATGAGTAAAATCAGAGCAATAAGAATCGGAACTACAAGATAAGATAGATATCCAGATCCGAGGCCTTCAAACTGTCGGGCAAGATAAAGCCATGAAAAAAGATTTATCAGAACAAAAGCGCTCATGCTGAAAAGCTTTTGAGCAGTGACAATTGAAACTGCCTGGGCAGAAGAACAATGTCCGAGTTTTTGCAGCAGCCAGACCCGCACAACCTCACCACCAAGTTTTGCACCCGGTGTGATTGACTCAGTTAAAGTTCCTTGCAGATTTATTCTGACCATTGTTCCGAAACGTACTTTACAACCCTGATGTCTGGATACCCAGAACCACTGCAGGTAAATCAGGGTTTGGGAAATAAACTGCAAAAACAAAACAGCCAGCAGCCCTTTTAGCCCTGTCTGATTAACATTTAAAACAAAAGCCTGATAATCAAACTGCTTTAAAAGAATTGCAAACAGTACGACTGTCAGTATCAGACCTGACAATTTTAGCAGTAATTGTTTTGACATAAAGTGCTGTACTCTCCAGATTCTTGCTTGTGTTATGCAGAGTGCGAGGACAATGAGCAAATAAACTGTCCTCCACAGGGCTATACAATCTTTGATATTTGTGTCTAGGCAATCTCACAAGTATTTTTGTGCCTGCTTTACTGTTTTCTTTAATGCGGGTAAAAATTCTATTCAACGGGGATAGCTGTGCTGCAAGGTGGATAATGGTAAAGGGTAAATCATTTAAATCACAACCATTCTTGCAAACTACCTTGATATGATCAGAAAAACCGAGATGATTAATTATATTTTTAGCAAAATTTGTGCACTTGCTGTCACAATCAATAATTGTTACTTCGGCTCCGGTAAGTTCATGTATCATAATTCCGCTAAAAGGGCATGGCCCACCACCTATGCAAAGAACATGGTCATTGCTGCTTATTCCGGCAAGAGCTATTTCCCGTTCGATGATGCTTTTATAATAAACTTTAGATAATCTATAAATTAATTTACTGCGACAAGCCATTTGTTCAATGGTCTGAGTCAGTGAAACCAGCTTAAGCACGAATAATCCCCCTCTGCTTTAGTATTGGTATTAGCTTTAGCTAACTTGAATCTGTTTTAATCTATTAATACTTTTGATAATCAGCTACACATATGTTGGTGCGAATTAGCTGCGGCTAACCTTGATAATAAAAATCAGCCTTGATCATATTGTTAAAACATATAGTCAAGGCTTAAATTCTTATATATCAGCGAATAAAAAGCTGACCAACCTGATTAATCAGGCCTCCGATGAGAAAAGCTGTGCCTGTTGTTGCAAGGCTTATAATAACAGCCGTTCTGGTTTTAAACTCTTTTGCCAGCACACCAAAAACTGATAAGCAAGGCAAATATAATAAAGCTACAGTAGCTCCTACAAAAATCTGCAGTCCGGTTAAATCTAGTGCTAATAAAGGAGCGGCAGCCATTTCGCGTCTTACAATTCCCAGCACAAGACCTATAACTGCTTCCTTGGGCATGCCAAGCCAACCACTCATAAACGGTTCAAGACGAATTGCCAACCAATCCAGAAGACCACTTTCTTTGAACAAGGCTGCTATAAGTATAGAAAGCATCATGGGTAATTCGGCTTCGTATAGAAAATGCCTCATTCTAATCCAGAGTTTTTTGCCATATGCTCCACGTTCGGGTATCAGCAGATTAGGCACTTCTATAATAAGAGGGTCTACTTTGCCTTTAAGTATTTTATTTGTTATCAAGGCTGTACAAACGAGAATTACAAGGCCTAGAAGAAGCATTAGGGCAAGCAGCCACCAGGAATGACTTCCCAGCAAACTGATCAAAGCTCCCGTCTGTGAAATGCAAGGAACTGCAAAACAGACCATAGTCGTTACAATTAATCTTTCCTTATGAGTTGTTGCATTTCTTGTGCCTATAATTGCAGGTACAGCACAGCCCAGTCCCATAGACAAAGTGATAAGACTGCCTCCCTGAATTCCAATCTTGCGCATCACATTGTCAAAAAGAATGCTGATGCGAGGTAGATAACCAGAATCCTCTAAAAAAGAAAATACAACATAGAATAGAAAAACATATGGCAAAATCAAAGCCAGAATCCATTCAAAGCTTATAACGAAGATGCCATATTCACCAACAAGAATATTCAATAAAATTCCTTCAGACAGAAAGCTTGTAAATAGATTTCTGAAAAAAGGTACTATTATCTGATTAACAAGTGGCAATAAAGCAACAGATCTCAAAGCTTTACCACCGCCGACTATGATTCCTAAAGAAACAATAATCACGAGCACGGCTATGGGTATACCTGGCCATGGCCTCATCATTTTTTCGCCAAGACGATCAAGACGGCTTAGTCTTTCTCCATCACTGGCTCTTTTGGTTGCTTTATCAGCAATTTCTTTTGACTGTTCCCAGAAAATGTTTGCTTTAGATTCAATTTCCGGCTGACCGGAATAAACTTCACCACTGTTTTTTTCAATAACATTTTCGAGCTCTATAAGAACCTCGTCAAGACCATCACCTTTAACGGCAACTGTTGGTATAACCGGGGCGTCCAGTTCTTCAGAAAGAAGTTTTTCGTCTATAACAATACCATGACGTCTTGCGACATCTGTCAAATTAAGGGTGAAAACAACAGGTACACCAAACTGTTTTATTTCTAATGCAAGTTTGAGATTGCGCCGGAGATTTGAAGCATCAAGAACACATAAAACTGCCTTAGCACCACAACTCATAAAAGTCGTGGCAACAGCTTCTGCCTCTGAAGTCGGGTTCATGGAATATGTTCCGGGAACATCGATAAGGGTATAGTTATGATCTCCGAGTTTCAGATTGCCTTCTGTATAAGAAACCGTAGTGCCGGCGAAGTTGGAGCTGACTACGTGTATGCCTGTCATTCTGGAAAAGAAGACACTTTTGCCGACATTAGGGTTCCCCATCAAAAGAATGATATCTTTGCCTTCCAGATCTTTACGATCAAGTTTAAGGTCGTGACAGGAAGACATATCAGTATACCTCCCTGACACAGATCTTTCTGGCCACATCTTTACCAATTGCTATTTTGCTATCATCAATGGTTACCAAAACAGGTCCGCCAAAAGAATAAGCATATTTTTTATAAACATATGCTTTAAGTCTGACTCCGAGACTTTCAAGCAAACCCGTATCAGGCATTTCGGAAATTTCGTACATTCTTTCAGCAGGAGCCTCATATAGATTGCTTACATCAGATGGCAATATTTTTGACTTTTTCTCCATTTATCAGATCACCCTTTCGGCAAATATCTTTGTGTATTTAAGTAATAAACAGTATTGTTTACTGTAGTTTACATCTAAGTTAGTATAGGCTAACAGAGCTTTTTCTGTCAAGTAGACAAATCCACATATAAAAAGCTAAATATGCAGCTATTCTAGTTTAATCCTATAAATGGTAGAATTAATTCGTGCAAAAGAGGGAGGTATAAAAGAGTGCAAACTAATCATAATCACCTGACCCGCGCTCTGATGTTTTTTGCTCTGCTTGTTCTGACAGGTATCATTGGCTATTCTATTTTGCTGCAAATAAATTTTCTTGATGCTTTATATATTACAATAATAACGATCTTTACAGTTGGTTACAAAGAAGTTGCCGATATGAATAACGCTGCTAAACTAATTTCTGTTTTTATAATTTTTGGAGGAGTTGCTCTTGTGGGATATACTCTGACAAATATTGTAGAATTTGTGACAGGAAATCAATTCAAAATAGCCTGGAGGATAAGACGCATGGAGAATAAAATAGATGCCCTTAAAGACCATTACATTGTCTGTGGCGCAGGAGAAACAGGTCAGAATGTAGCAATACAGTTTGAATTAGCCGGAGAGCCTTTTGTAATAATTGACAATAGAGAAGAAAAAGTAAAAGAACTAAGAGAGAAAGGCATGCTCGCGATACATGGAGAAGCAACCCATGAAGCTGTTCTTAAACAAGCTCAGATTGCTAGAGCAAAGGGTTTGGTAACCGCTTTGACTTCAGATGCCGATAACATATATGTTGTTCTAACAGCCCGGTATTTAAATAAGGATATTTATATAGTCTCAAGAGCAATAGAGCCACATGCACACGAAAAACTAACTATGGCAGGTGCAAACAGAACTGTTTCGCCAAATGCGATTGGTGGCAGAAGAATGGCAACTATGATGACCAAACCATCTATTTTCTCTTTTCTAGATGTTGTTACTTATGCAGGGGAAGATATTTTGAATCTGGAAGAAGTAGCAATAGAGAAAAACAGCGATCTTGAAAACATTAAAATAAAAGATGCAAAAATTTCAGAAAAAACAGGACTGATAATATTATCCATAAAGAAAGCAAAGACCGGTCAAAAAATTAATTCAAATGAAAAAGTAGATTCTGAGTATGTGAAAAAATCTCTGAACGATAAATCCATGATTTTTAATCCCGGACCGGAAGAACTTCTTGAACAAGGAGATTCAATGATTGTTCTAGGAAGTACAGACCAAATAAAAACTCTAAAAGAAATAGCAAAAAGCATACGAAAAAGTTAAATTTTTCAATTGATCTTTCTTAATATTTGACATAAATGTGTGAATCATTTCTATATTAACTGAAACAATATCATTATATTCTTAAGCCTGAAAGAGATCTTCCAATTAATTTGGTTGGTTCTTTGAAAGGTGGAGTTGATATTGGAAACAGTTGTAAATATTTTAAAGGTTATTCTTGAATTTATCAAAAACTACTGGCCTCAAATATTAGTTGTTATTAGCTGCATAGCATATTATGCTTTTTTTGAGGTTTTTTCTGAATCAATGGAAGAAGATCATGGAGTTTCTCTTAAAAAAATCCCTTTAATCTCTATGATGCTTCCTATCATCATTGTTTTTATTATACCTTGGCTTTCCAGCGGTGCATGGATTGACCCGCTGGGTTTGTACGGAGAGGTTGAACTACCTTGGCAAGAGGCTGTTATACAAATTTTGCTGTATTGTGTACCCTCGATTATACTTTCCTACATATATTTGCTTATAAGAACAAAAAAACCGCTTAAATCGCTTGCCGCAGTGGCGATCACTTTTCCTGCTGCAGTACTTGTAATAGTGTACTTAATTATTACACTTTTCATAAAGTTGATTCTTTTAATTATAGGTGCTTTGGCTGGAGCCGGCTTTGAACAAACACAATCTTCAGGAGGTTCAGGACATTATCAGCAAACATACAAATGTCCCAATTGCAATACAAGTCTAGGTACGGTTTCACCCTCTTCCTGCCCTACTTGCGGAGCTAATTTTGGTTAACAAAAATTGCTGAGTTGAAAAAATTCTCAGAAACCTTCTAATTAAGGCTTTTTCACCATTGTTGTTCAATCCTCTTATTTTGTAAAGAGTATTTACGAATTTGCAAAAACATGCTAATCTTAAACCATGGGAAAGTAATTTCAAAATAAGGAGAATTGAAAATGGATAATACACAAAAAGACTTCTATCGTCAGAAGGCAATGGAATACTTTAATCAAGCGAAAATTATTCTTACAGAAGATGAAAAAAATAATCTGGAATTCGCAGATTTTGGACTAAATGAAATAGAACAAACCGGCTTAATTCTGATTACATATGTGAATACGGCAAAAGTTTGTGCCAAGGAGTTGGTTTTACTGCCCGGTATGACTTGTCCTGAGCACCGTCATCCTGATATCGGAGATACAGATGGTAAAGAGGAAACTTTCCGCTGTAGAGCAGGAGAAGTATATTTATATGTGGAAGGTGAAGCGACTGCAAATCCGAAAGCCACTCCTCCGAAAGGTAGAGAGAAAAATTACACAGTCTGGCATGAAATTGTCTTAAAGCCAGGTGAACAATATACTTTGATGCCAAACACAAAACATTGGTTCCAAGGTGGTCCCGAAGGCGCTATTGTGTCAGAATTCTCAACAACCAGCAGAGATGACAAAGATATCTTCACAGACCCCGACATTATTAGATAAATATCGCGATTGTAACAAGAAATAAATAGCGGTAGAAATTAGTGTCTACAATTTTTTTCGAGACTTTTTGTCGCTGTACATCGATTTATCGGCTAGGTGAAGCATTTGCGAAAGACTCCAGTTTTTTGGATCATCGCAATCTGTCGAAAGAGTGTAGCCTACAGAAATACCCAGCTCAAAACTTTTGCCGTCAAAAACAAAAGGTTGATCAAAGCTTGATTTAATACTTGCGGCACGGTTTTGAGCTGTTTTTTTGTCTCCCCTGACCACGAGAACAAATTCATCACCTCCAAGCCTTGCTATTAAATCATCATGGGTAAGACAGTTTTCCAATCTAGCTGCCGCAAGCTGCAAAATTCTGTCCCCTATATCGTGCCCGTAGCGGTCATTTATAGATTTAAAACCATCCAGATCACAAAAAAGCAATGCCCATTCAAAATCCTTTTTGTTTATTTTGGTTGCCATTTCATGCAGCAGGCGCCTGTTAGGCAGCTTTGTCAGAGCGTCATAGTTTGCAAGCTTATAATAATCATTTGCCA
The DNA here is from genome assembly GCF_900002895.1 of Ercella succinigenes. Classification (NCBI taxonomy): domain Bacteria; kingdom Bacillati; phylum Bacillota; class Clostridia; order Eubacteriales; family Oscillospiraceae; genus Ercella; species Ercella succinigenes. Next base: position 208,241 of record NZ_CDHP01000040.1, read on the forward strand.
GCTTTGAATATTTTTTTCTTTCCTCCTGAAGATCTCTAATAAGGTTTTTTCGCTCGCTGATATCGTGGAAACTCATTACTACACCGAGATGACCAAAGCGGTCTTTTTCAGCCAAAGCAGCAGAAAAAATCACTTCTATTTTTTCTTTGCTTGCAGTAACAAAAAAAGTTTCAATATTTTTCGTCTTTTTTTCTGTTTGCAACAAGCGGAAAAAATTTATAGCTGCTGCTTTATCATTTACAAAATTGAAAATATGTTTATCAATAATTTGCTCGCGATCAATCTTTAATATTCTGGCTGCTTCCAAGTTGCAATGTACAATTTTACCATTAAGATCTAGCATCAAAATACCCTCTGAAATTGTATCAAAAATAAGATGTGAACGATCTCCCAGAGGTAAGGAAAAGAACTTCAATCTTTCTGTTTCAAGCATATTGCCAATTAAAGCAAACGGTAGAAAAAGAACAGCAATTGGTGGTATAAAAGCACCAAATAATGGCAAAATAAGATCTGTAAAACCACCAAACAAAAATACAGTACAGAAAAGAATCAGAATAGTGTAGATTCTTTTGGACATCTGCGGATTATTATTTTTCCTGCTCCAGAAAATAATGCTTAGAAAGCCGGCTCCAAAATAAAGAAAAAAAGTAATTATATAAATCCATAATTTCCAGGAATAAATATCATTAACATATGCAAAACCAGTTCCCACAGACGCTGCCCTTAAATCAGTTGCGACAGCAGTAGTAGAACCAGTCCAGTTCATTATGAGCAAAAGGCAGGGAACAGCATAAAATAGTAAATAAACTGCGTAATTTGGCATTTTCTTTAATCTGTCGGTTATAAGCAAATAATAATATGAAGATGCTGCCGGAAAGGCTGCCCAGCCTATAGCAGAAAATCGATGCCAGAACCAGGCCGTTTCAGCATCCGGTGCCAGATAATAAAGACTCATAGCAAAAGCCCAGATCCCCAGATGTATTGTGGTCAGAAAAGCAGCCCACACTGACTGTCTTGCGATTCCAAGGCGAAAGCAGTTATAAGCTAGAATCATGTAGCAAATAAAAACCCCAAATGATATGAGCGATAATAATTGCATTAAAGATTTTTCTCCTGTACACTACCGATTTCAAAAAATATTAATCGGATCTCTGACATTTAAAATAACTATCAATTATGGTAGAAGTTGCAGAAAGAGCAGCTGTTTTATCATCATAAACGGAAGCCATTACCTGTACTTCATGAACTCTTCCTACCAGGGATCTTTGTCTGATTCTGCTTTGAATAAGGTCGGTTAACAACTTAGGGCGATAGTTTAGTTCTCCATAAAGAACAATTGCATCAAGATCAAAAAGATTGACTGCATTGACCAGAGCTGTGGATAGCCATTCTGCAATCTGTTCAACAATTGCCAGCGGACGGCCAATACCATTGTAGGCAAGATCAACGATTACCTCATAATTATCAAAACCAAAAAATTCTTTTAAGGCAGCCAAAGTGGCATATCGTTCAAGACAACCGTAATTACCGCAGGTACAAGGTCTGCCGGTTCCTTCAATACTGGTATGCCCCAACTCACCTGCAAAACCACCAAAGCCACGATAAATTTGCCCGTTACTGATCAGACAGCTACCAATCCCGCGAGAAACAGTGACATATAAAATATGCTTAAATTGATGCATTTTGCTTTCGCACTGATAATATTCGCGCATCGCCAACAAAACAGCATTATTATCCAAGCTTATATCTGGAAATTTTATTTTACCGTCAAGCAGTTCAAATTCGAAATTTCTGACATGATCAACAACAGGGAAATTATGAAACATATCAAAATCGATTGGCGCCAATATTTTTCCATTATCAAGATCAAGCGGGCCGGGGCTGCTAATCCCTATACCGACCAACCTGTTGGAAGAAATTCTGCGCCTATTAAGAAACCCCTGCATAGATGATCTTGACCATTCCAATATTTCATCTGCTGAAGAAAAAGAAGATGTAGCGGTGCTTTTGTGTTCGAGAGCCTTCCCCGAAAGGTCGGTAAGGACAACGGCTGTTTCATGTCTATGCAAGGCCAGACCCAAAGCATATTTATGATCAGCAACTATTTCCAGCAATATTTGCTTGCGCCCTCGGCCTGTCTGCAGTGATCTAGTCTCACAAATCTGCCCCTCTGCTATTAGATCCTGCACAATCATTGTGACAGCAGAACGAGTCAGAGAAGTAGCGTCAGACAATTGCGCACGCGAATGCGGGCATTTCCGAATTTCGTTCAATATCAGAGCCCTGTTGTCACTTTTAAGTGATTTAATATTGGAAGCCTGCATTTTCATCGTAAAACCCCACAAAAAACATATTAAGTAAATATATTATAACAGTACAAGCAAAAGCAACAAGTGACTTGTGACAAATTGTTCCAAGATCTCGTGAAGTGCTGGATAATTGACGGTATTTAGATTGACAATATATAATGCGGATGCTTATGTTAAATAATCTCATTAGGCAAATGTTGAGAAACAAATTAATCAATTCAAAAAAATTGTATATGATCTGCACGGTTGTGGTTTCTTTAGTAAAGCGGTGGAATTTATGTTTAAAAACACAATTAAATTTAATTTAATGCTTACATATTCTTTAGTAATATTGGTTCCTTTTCTTTTGCTATCAACTTACTTTGTTATCACCGAATCCAATAAAATAAATGCAAGATCCTATGCAACATTAAGGCAGAATTGTGTTTCCTTAAATGAGTCAATGGAAAGAGAAATATGGCAAATGAATCTTGTTTCTTTAAATATTGCTTACTCTAATCTGATAAAAAGCACATATGGTGAATACTTAAGTAATCAAAACGATCATGAAAACCTTAAGGCATTAAATGAACTTTTGGCTAATAGTATCGGCCCTAACAGACTTGTAGACCAAGCAAATCTTTATTCACACACAGGTATTGTGATTGCTTCAGGTTTGAATAACAATAATTATTTCTATCCGGTTGAACAAATGCCTTGGTATGAGGGGGTAGAAAATAATGACGGTATCAGATTACTCACTTATGAAGGTGAAGATGCTTATATTTCAAAGTATACAACAGATCAATTAGGGAAACTTTTTATTTCATTATCACGTAAGTATTATGACAATTATAATAATTTACAAGGTTATCTGGAGGTCAAAAAATCTGTTAGGCAGGTTTTGTCTCAGGTTTTTACCTATAACAGCGTTATGGGTGAAGAAATAGTAGTTTTTGATGGTTCGGGTAATTTAATTCATTCGGGTCAACAAAGTGAGGAACTTTCACAATTAGTATATGAAAAACTAGCTGATTCCGAGCCTTCAAGTGATTTTGTTCGGATAGCAAATGATAAATCAAATTATTTTGTCACCTTTGAAAAATCAGACGATAATATGCTGACAGCTATAGTTATTGACGAGAAATCTTTGTTCATGCCAACACATAGCTATATAAGAAATGTTATTTTCACAGCGGTAGTATCTTTGTTTCTGGCATTTATTCTCTCATATTTTGCAGCTAACAGAATAACTGTACCTATTCAAAAAATTTATAGCGAAATGAAGCAGGTAAATCTTAATGGATATTTAAAGAAAAAAAGTTTGAAAACCGAAATTATTGAACTCAATAGACTTTATGACAAATTTATTGATATGCAACACAAATTAGTCGATAGCCTTAACAAACAACTTTTGCTTAAAAATCAAGAAATGCAGTCCAAAATGCTTGCTCTTCAATCACAAATGAATCCGCATTTTCTATTTAACAGTCTTGCAAATATACAAAGCATGGCCGATGCTAATATGGATCAGGAAATCATTAAAATGTGTCAGTCTATGTCGAATATTTTAAGATATATTTCCTCAGATGGTGAAACTACAGTTTCGCTAAAGGATGAGATTACTAATACTATTGATTTTCTTGATTGCATGTCTGCCCGTTTTGATGAAGATCTGTTCTATACTATCGATATTCCAGATAATATGAGCGGTATTAAAGTTCCTAAACTAAGCATTCAACCTCTTGTAGAAAATTCCATCAAGTTTTGCTCAAAGAAAAATCCTCCTTGGCATATAAACATCAAAGGTATAATCTGTGATGACACCTATCTCATAACAGTCACAGACAACGGAACCGGCTTTGATGAGACTGCTCTTTCTATAATTAATGATAAAATTACTGAAATAGATTCTACTGGGCTGCTGCCCTCATTAGAAATAAACGGCATGGGTCTTCTGAATATTTATTTAAGACTTAAAATATTACATGGTAAAGTGTTTGTTTTTAAAATAGAAAACATTGAGGAAGGTGGGGCAAAGGTTACAATAGGAGGAGATATTAAAGAATGATTAGAAGTTCAGAGCATCGATAGCGAGATTTTTCTGAATTTTAACCATAAAAATAATCTGGATTTATTGGCTGGAATTTTCACATGGTTCAAGATTTCCATCTTCACGCGATCTATATTCTGAAGGGCTTTGATTAGTCACCTGCTTAAAAACTTTACTAAAGTGAAATTGATCGGGATAGCCTACTTTGCGGCCAACTTCTGCGATTGATAAGTTGGGATTTCTCAATAATTGCTTTGCGACACAAATCCTATAATCACGTATATATTTCGAAGGGCTCTTACCAGTAGTTTTGGCAAATATTTTAGAAAGATAAGAGATGGAAAAACCAAATTTATCGGCGATTTCTCCAAGATCAAGCAAATCCATATAATGATTATGAATAAATTCCTCTACCAGCTCTACTATTTTTTCAGGTTTTTGAAAAGATGAATTACTTTCAATTTCCAGATTATCCTGAAATGTAAGCAGCTTTTTCTCTATTTTTTTCAAAACTGTGGATAATTCCCCGTCGTTAACTGGTTTTAGTAAATAGTCCATAACATTATAATGCAAAGCTTTTTGAGCATAAGCAAATTCATTATATCCACTTAGTATTACACAAATAATAAAATTATACTTTTCACTGATTCTTTTGGTTAATTCTAATCCATCCATAACAGGCATGCGAATATCGGTAAAGACAACATTTGGCAACAATTCACCAGTAATCGATAAAGCTTCTTCGCCGTTGGAAGCAATTGCTACAACCTCAAAACTGCTGTTTAAGCGCTGAATACTCCTGCTGATATTTCTGGCAATTAATTTTTCATCTTCCACCACTAAAACCGAGAATTTAGGTTTGTTCATTTGGAAATTCCTCCATAACAGCTGCTTTGCAAACTTTACCAGCATGTTCCGGTATAAATCATCAATTTGCTTTATCTGATTTGTGCCATTCTATGAGTGTCCAATTAGTAAAATATCATGCAATTTGGATTTTGGCAAAAAAGTTATTGACTTGTTTTCGATATTTTCGGGAAGCGAAGCATATCGGATAAATATGGTTACGTCAAAATAATACATAAAATTAGATCAAAGCATCCATTTGATTCTGTGCAATTGCTCTATAAAATGATAATCGTTCAGAAAAATTTATAGGAGGATTGATTATGAAAAAAAGCAAAAGATTATTATCCGCTCTGCTGGTTCTGGCACTAGCTGTTTCCGTTGCTGCCTGCGGTGGCGGAACCACACAAACAACAGCGCCAGCAAGTAATGACACCACCACTACTTCCGGGGAAGCTTCAACGGATAATGGTGAAAAGCAAAATGTAACTTTGTCTTTTATGGCAAGTCAGGACTGGGTTCAAGATGCCGAATTGGAACTTGCTAAAAAATACGAAGAAGAGACCGGTGTGAAAATTGATTATCAAATTGTTCCATCTGATCAGTACAATAATTTGTTAATGACTAAATTAAATACTGGTGAAGGCACCGACATTTTTGGTTCTCAAAGTGGCCAGTTTGATATTCAAACTTCTATCAATGTTGAAAAGAACGCAGTTGATTTATCAGATTCAAGCTGGGCTTCGAACGTAGATGAGTTGGCAGCTGCCGAATTGACAGTTAACGGCAAAATTTACGGACAACCTTCACAAGATGTTTCTGCTGTTTGGGCTGTAGCTTATAATAAAAAGATCTTTGAAGAGCATGACCTTGAAATACCCACTAATTATGAAGAGTTTGTGCAAATCTGTGAAACCTTGTTATCTGCAGGAATTATTCCAATTTATGAATGTGTATCAGATGGTTGGCACCATGTTTTGTGGTTCCCTGAATTATGCGTTGTTGCTGAAACCAATAATCCTGGTTTGGCTGATAAACTTAACAATAATGAAGTAACATTTAAAGGCAATGACAACTTTATTACTATCTTGTCTCAAATTAATGAGATGGCTGCCAAAGGATACTGGGGTGAAAATTATATGTCTAACCAGTATGCAGATGCTGCTAAAAGTATTGCCTCTGGTGAGTATGCTATGACTATTGCAAATCAGGGCTTAGGAGCTGAGGTTAACGAGATTAATCCTGATTTCCCAGTAGATCAGATAGGCTACTTTGTTGCACCATTGGCCGATAATCAGACTTTGAATGTTAATCCTTCAGGCCCTGCTAGATTTATATTCTCTGGATCAAGTAATATAGATGCGGCAAAAGCATATCTGGAATATCTTGCTACTGAAGAAAGTCTCACTTATTTGACAGAAAATGTTGGTAAGTTTAACAAGCTTCCTTTCTCAAATGCACCTACAACATACTCCGAAACTATTCAGGACTTTTATAACAGATATACAAAATCCTCTACCGTTTATCAAACTGCTGTAAAATATGTCAATCCTCAATGGATGGAAATCGGTAGTAGTCTTTCTGCAATGCTTCTTGGTGAAATGACCGAAGACGATGTCTTAGAAGATATTGACAAAAACAGAGCCGAGCAAGCAAAAGCCGCTAGCGACGAAGCTTGGAATTAACAGAACGATGAACCGTTCAAGGTACAGCCTGATTCCAATGATTAGGCTGTGCCTTTTTTATTCTAATAAAAAAGGAGCGTTCCTTGTATGAACAAAAGAAAAGTTTATCCCGGGTATTTTATCTTGGGAGCTTTACTTATATATCTTGTTTTTATGGTAATACCTGGAATTATAGGCATTGGATATTCTTTTACAGACTGGTCTGCCTATACTCATGAAATAAAATTTGTCGGTCTTGAAAATTTTGAAACAATCTTTTCTGCCGGTGAAAATTACATGAAAATCATAAAAAACACTATTTCTTTCACTTTCTTAACTACGATTATTAAAAACGTTATAGGATTATTAATGGCTCTTTTATTGACTCGTCGAATATTCTTTTTGAATTTTCATAGAGGCATAATGTTCATGCCATCTGTCCTTTCAACATTGATTATAGGTATGATTTTTACTTCGATATTAAATCCCGCAGTAGGGCTTTTAAATACCTTCTTAAGAGATATTGGTCTGGATGCCTTGGCAAAACCTTGGCTTACAAGCTCCGAATATGCATTTGGTACTGTTATTGCTGTAGATGTATGGCGTGGTGTCGGCTATATCATGACAATCCTTATCGCAGGGCTTTTATCAATCTCTCCCACATATTATGAGGCGGCAGATATTGATGGAGCAAATGGGTTTCAGAAATTTTTCAGAATTACTTTACCATTATTATTACCAACTCTGGCAACGACTACGGTCCTAAATGTAATTTATGGGTTAAAGGTCTTTGATATGATATATGCTCTCACCAATGGTGGTCCCGGAAAAGCAACAACAGAGGTTTTGTATACGGCAGTATTTAAAAGGTTTAGTACCGGCCAATATGCGGTCGGCACAGCTCTTTCCTCCGTAATGTTTGCCTTTATGGTTTTGGTTGGTGTTTTCATGATTCACATCATGACAAAAGATGAGGTGGTGGAATAATGAAAATAAAAAAAATAACCATGGGCATTTTTGCCAATGTTATTGCTTGGCTAATTTCTCTGATATGCCTTGTGCCACTGGTGCTTATATTATTTAATTCCTTAAAAGATAGTTTATCCGCATCAGCGATGAATCTTACTTTGCCAACGACGCCTATCCCATGGGATAATTTTTTGATAGTTATTGAAAAGGGTAAACTGCTTTCATCGTTTATCAACAGCTGCATTTATTCTTTCGGCAGTGTCATTCTATGCACGCTTTTGGCGGCTACAGCAGCTTATACTCTTTCAAGAAACAGAACTAAGTTTAATCGCTTTTTGTATATTTTTATCGTTCTTGGTATTGCTATGCCGTTAAACTATGTCGCTTTAATTAAGGTCATGTCTACTTTGCAGTTAATGAATTCTCGATTAGGGATAATTCTTCTATATGCTGGTATGCAGCTTCCTTTCTCTGTATTTCTGCTTCACGGCTTTGTCGCTAAAGTTCCGGTTGATCTGGATGAAGCAGGAGTTATCGACGGTTGTTCACCGATACGACTTTTTGTATCAGTTGTTTTTCCGTTGTTGAAACCAGCAGTTGCAACTGTTTTTGTTTTAACCTTCTTAAATACCTGGAATGAGTTTGCATCCCCACTTTACTTTCTCAGCAGTTCAGAAAAATGGCCTATGACATTGTCGGTATATAACTTTTTTGGCATGTTTTTCAGAGACTGGAATCTGGTAAGTGCCGATATACTATTAACCAGTATTCCAGTTATTCTTGTGTATTTGCTAGGACAAAAATATATTGTTTCCGGTATGACTGCCGGTGCAGTTAAAGGATAGGGTAATTTGATGAAAATACTTTCTAGTCAACATAAAAATCAGGAAATACTTTTTAGCACTGATAATGGATTTTTCACTTTGCAGGTTATTTCGCCTTCTGTTATCAGATGCATCTATTCAAAAAAAGCGCCACAATTAAATTATTCAGCCATTGACATTTCTGAAAAAGTGATTTCTGAAACTTCTTTGAATGTAAAAGAAGCAGATAAAAATTTTTGTGTGCAGACAGAAAATATTATACTGGAAATTGATTCTTGTTCCGGGAAATTTGTGTGGAAGGAAAGATCAACTGGAAAAATTCTTCTTGAAGAGATGGGGAAAGAATTAACTGTAATTCCAGTTGTCAAACATTCTACCTTCGGGGAAGAGCCTAAAATACGTCGTGTAAAAACTGTTGATGGAGAGCGTAATTTTGTTGAAAATTTAAAACCTCAAATAGATCGTGAAGCATATCGCGGTAAGTTGTTTTTTAAATGGAAAGAACAAGAAATTCTGCATGGTTTAGGACAAGGAGAGGAAGGGATATATAATTATCGAGGGCATAACCAATATCTTTATCAGCACAATATGCGTACGCCGATTCCTTTTCTTATTTCTGATCAAAATTACGGAATCTTATTTGATTGTGGATCATTGATGACATTTAACGATGATGCCAGAGGGTCTTATCTGTTTTTTGATACTATAGAACAGATGGATTATTACTTTATTTATGGCAAAAAAATAGATGATATTATTAAAAATTATCGACTGATTACGGGAGATGCTCCTTTGCTTCCTAAATGGAGTTATGGCTATATACAATCGAAAGAAGCTTATACTAATCAAGATGAGTTGGTTGATGTAGCTGCCGAATATCGTAAAAGAAAAATTCCTTTGGATTGTATAGTTCAGGATTGGAACACGTGGGAAGCTGGTAAATGGGGAAATAAGCGACTGGATCCTACTCGATATCCAGACATTAAAAAGGCAATCAAAACCCTTCATGATATGAATGTTCATTCGATGGTGTCTATTTGGCCTAATATGAATGCTGGTTGTGAAGATTATGAAGAATTTTTAAAAGAAGGACTTTTGCTGGGAGATGCCTCGACCTATGACGCTTTTCAGGAAAAGGCGAGAGCTCTATACTGGCGGCAGGCAAGCAGAGAGCTTTTTCAGGGCGGATTTGATAGTTGGTGGTGTGACTCTACAGAACCGTTCAGCGGACCTGACTGGAGTGGAGAAACTACAAGGGAGCCTTGGGAAAGATATTCTTTAGTAGGAGAAGAACATAAAAAATATTTAGATCCGGCTTTTGCCAATTTATTTGCGCTTAAACATGCTCAAGGAATTTTTGAAAACCAAAGACTTCACAATAGCGAAAAAAGAGTTGCAAATCTAACTCGTTCTGGGTATGCCGGCTCCCAAAAATATGGAACCATTCTTTGGTCAGGCGATATCAGTGCCAATTGGGAAACCTTAAGGAAACAAATTGTAGAAGGCTTAAATTTCGGCATGAGCGGTATGCCTTACTGGACTTTGGATATTGGCGGATTTTTCGTGGTAGGAACTGATTATAGCAAGCGTGGCTGTGGCTGCAGTGATAATCCAAATCCTCTATGGTTCTGGGATGGTAAATATAATGATGGTTGTGATGATCTAGGATATAGAGAACTTTATACTCGCTGGTTGGAATATGCTGTATTTCTTCCAATTTTTAGATCACATGGAACAGACACCCCGCGTGAAATCTGGAATTTTGGCGAAAAAGGAGAACCTTTTTACGATGCTATCGAAAAATTCATTCGTCTTCGATACCGTCTGATGCCCTATATTTATTCCATGGCAGCATCTGTTACCTTTAATCAAGATACTCTTTTAAGAAGTTTTCTTTTTGATTTTCCCAACGATGCAACTGCGAAAAAAACAAGCGATGAATTTATGTTTGGTCATTCGATTTTGGTTTGTCCAATTTATAAACCTATGTACTATGAAGCAAACAATCAGCCGCTTCAGTGTGAAAAAATATGGCAGTGTTATTTGCCGGCTGGCTGTGATTGGTACGATTTCTGGACCGATAAAAAGTACAAGGGTGGCCAATTTGTGATCGTAGAAGCATCTATAGACAGAATGCCGGTTTTTGTACGTGCCGGATCTATAATACCAATGGAATCTGAAAATATAGAGTATGCAGAACAGATATCAAAAACTCCTTTTGAAATCCACATTTATCCTGGGGTGGATACAGAATTTGTTCTATATGAAGATGCTGGTGATGGCTATGCTTATGAGCAAGGCGAGTATAATTCTATTTTAATGAAATGGAGTAATAGCTTGTCCATCTTTACCATTGATAAAGCCGCAAATCAGTTTAAACAGTCTATCAAGGATCGAAATATTAAACTAATATTACACGATGAATCTAATTCTCAAACTTTTTCTTTTCACTATGATGGATCCTCTTTTAGCATTAATTTGTAATGCTATTTTAAAAGTCAATATATTACATATTTCGGCAAATAGACTCTATGTTTTTTATTTTTTATATGACTATAATTCCAATATAATAGGATCCTGAATATGTATGATCTTAAGGAGGATAGTAATGAAAGAAATGGAATACAGATTAAAACAGATAGATGAACTGATTCAAAAAGGACCATTTAAAGATAACTGGGATTCGCTAGCGAATATACAGGTGCCGAAATGGTACAAAGATGCAAAGTTTGGCATTTTTATCCATTGGGGCGTTTATTCTGTGCCCGCTTTTTCAAATGAATGGTATTCCCGCAATATGTATATTAAAGACTCAAAAGAATTTGAGCATCACATAAAAACATATGGTGCCCATAGCGACTTTGGATACAAAGACTTTATATCTTTATTCAAGGCGGAAAAATTTGATGCTGATGAATGGGCAAGTCTGTTTGAAGAGGCCGGAGCGAAATATGTAATTCCTGTAGCAGAGCATCACGATGGTTTCCAAATGTACAGAAGTGATATTTCCAGGTGGAATGCTGCGGAAATGGGACCAAAACGGGATGTGCTTGGGGAATTAACAGAAGCTTTTAATAAACGTGGTTTAATCAACGGTGCCTCCACACATCGCGTAGAACATTGGTTTTTCATGGGACATGGCAAAGAATTTGATAGTGATGTCAAAGAACCTATGCAGCGAGGTGATTTTTATTGGCCTGCGATGCCTGAAGCTGGTCATCATGACTTGTTCAGTCAGCCGACACCAACAGAAGAATTTCTTCAGGACTGGTTAATCCGCTGTTGCGAAATCGTTGACAGGTTCCAGCCCAAGATAATTTATTTTGACTGGTGGATTCAGCATCAGGCTGTTAAACCATATCTGAAAAAATTTGCGGCTTATTATTACAATCATGCTGTCCAAAACGGCTATGAAGCAGCGATAAATTACAAACACGACGCTTTTCAGTTTGGAACAGCTATTGTAGATATTGAACGCGGTCAATTTTCAGAAGTCAAACCCTTTTGGTGGCAGACCGATACTGCAATCGCCAAAAATTCTTGGTGTTATACCGAGAATAATGACTTTAAAAAAGCAGAAAATATAATCTGTGATCTGGTTGATATAGTCAGTAAAAATGGCTGTTTATTGCTAAATATTGGTCCAAAAGCAGATGGGACAATTTGTGATCAGGAAAAGGCAGTTCTTAAAGAAATTGGTGCATGGTTGAAAATAAATGGTGAAGCTATTTACGAAACTGGCATCTGGCGTCAGGCTTGTGAAGGGCCTACTCAAGTAGTAGAAGGACAGTTTACCGATGCCAATGATAAAGTTTTCACAGCAGAGGATTTTCGTTTTACTGTTAAAGGCAGTTATTTATATGTAACCTGCCTAAGTTATCCAGAAAATGGACAGATCTGCATTAAATCTTTGGCCGAGCATGATGCTTCTAAACTGCCACTGTTTCACGGAATTATAAAAGACCTTGATGTTCTGGGATTTGATGAAAAACCTGATTATACACGCGACGAACAAGGTCTGCACATTAAGACAAAAAATATAGTCAGCAAATATCCGGTTGTTTTTAAAATACATTTAGATTAAGCAATATTTTGATAAACCGTCTATAAGGATCGTGATAACAGTAAAGCTATCACGATCTTTTTGTAGGCTTTTAAGCCAATTGAGCAGCAAAGTGCCATACAAGCAGGCTGATTAAATATACATGTTCTTTGAAACAAAATTTTTGAGTGATTATTCTGATATTAATATCAGAGGCTTAAAAGCGGCTGCCTCAAAATGATAAATTCTGAGACAGCCTTATAATGAATTACCTAGATGTTCTTATTGATGTACGATTAATTATATTTACCTTTTCTTTTGATATAATACTGTCTAGCAAATAATACCAGCGCTGCTACTGCCAGAAGGATTGTAAGACTAATCCAGATAGAGATCGCATTTTCTCCAGTCTTAGCCAAACCATCTGTTTTATCGCTGCTTGATGTATCTTCTTCTTCCTCTTCAGAATCTTGTTCGGCAACAGCTTGTTCTACAATTGCAAAGGTAGAGAATCCATCAACTTCAAAAATTATGTTATTGCCATCGATGATAAAGTCGAGGAGTTCTACCACGCCGTCATCTGTGATATGAATTAATGCGATCCTGCTTGGATCCATTGCTTCAGGTATTGCCATTGTAATAGTTACTTTTGTGCCGGCTTTGGGTTGAACCGATATTTGCCCGGATTGTGTCATAGCCTTGATGTCTAAGAGCATAATCTGATCAAAATTACCAATCAGTTCTCTGGCTTTTTCAATGGCAAGCAAACCTTCATCACTAGAATTGCTTATTTCTCTCACTGTGATTACTACGTCCTCATCAAAAGCCTCTTTATCAGCTTTGGCTGCAAGTCCTACTAATGTATTGTTGTTTACTTCAACTTCTACTTCATCCGAACCAATTATCTGATCTGGTTTTGTGACAGGCTCGGTAGGTTTAGTAGTAGGCTCGGTAGGTTTAGTAGTAGGCTCGGTAGGTTTAGTAGTAGGCTCGGTAGGTTTAGTAGTAGGTTCGGTAGGTTTCGTGGTAGGCTCGGTAGGTTTAGTAGTAGGCTCGGTAGGTTTAGTAGTAGGCTCGGTAGGTTTAGTAGTAGGATCCGTAGGTTCGGTAGTAGGATCCGTAGGTTCGGTAGTAGGATCCGTAGGTTCGGTAGTAGGATCCGTAGGTTCGGTAGTAGGATCCGTAGGTTCGGTAGTAGGATCCGTAGGTTCGGTAGTAGGATCCGTAGGTTCAGGCGTTGGGTCAGTGATAATTGCTTCTTTAACATTAACAGTAAATGTTGCAGTTTGCTCCTGATAACTGACAGTTATTGTTTTGCTGCCTGCTGTCGAAGAATCAAAAGCACTTACGTTATAGCCTGTTACTATGGCTTCGCTGCCATCACTGTAATGAGCTGTAACCACTAATCCGTCCAGATCAAGCTCTTCGTCGATTTCATATTCTGTCTTTGTAGGTGCGGCTATGCTTATGGAATCCAGAGTGACTGGAATTGGTGCTTCTTTAACATTAACAGTGAATGTTGCAGTTTGCTCCTGATAACTGACAGTTATTGTTTTACTGCCTGCTGTCGAAGAATCAAAAGCACTTACGTTATAGCCTGTTACTATGGCTTCGCTGCCATCACTGTAATGAGCTGTAACCACTAATCCGTCCAGATCAAGCTCTTCGTCGATTTCATATTCTGTCTTTGTAGGTTCGGTTATACTTATGGAATCAAGAGTGACCAGATGTTTATAATTTAAGTAATTATTAATCTGTTCTACTTCAACATCGGATAATGCTCTGTCATAAATAAGAATTTCAGAAATTGTGCCTTTGAAGAAATAATCATCTCCGCCACTGATGCTCTTGCCAATATACATTGTGGAGCCTATGTTTTGAGTTGTTGCTCCCTGACCTTCCTTAACCAGAACATTTGCTCCATCTACATACATTCTTTCTGTTGTACCATCTTTAACAGAAATAGTTATAGATGAATTGTCTATAGCTGTTGATCTTCTGTGCTTAATATTACAGAACTGTACCCCGGTACCAAATCTGGTCGATACCCAATCATGATAAGGAGATATGAACATGGATCCCCAGCCACCGGACTCGGTGACAAAGAGAGCTGCATGTCTGTCTCCAGATGTCCACACATTATCCCAGTTTGTAACAGTAGGCCCAGTGTAATGGGTTACTACAACTAAAGATAACTCAGATTTGTCATTGAAGTTTACACCTTCAAAAGAAAGGGAATTGGTGGAGCCATCAAATAACAACGCAGGTACACCGTTCTCGTTTGTTGATAGCTGAGGCGCAGTTGCTGCACTAGCTTCCATAGTTACGTCAGCTGTTCCCTGGCTTTCCCATTTGAGTACGGACAATCCGTCATCTCCTAAGGTAAGTCCGCGATCTGCTGTGAACCACATATCAAGGCCATTGGTTGGAATCGGACTCTTTTCTTCGAGTGTTACTTCGCCCCAATTGGAACCATTCTGCCAGGAAGTGCCAGTTTCGTCATACCACATAACGATATCCTGGCGGGTTCCTGTTGCATTGGCGTCGTTGATCTGTACATCAAAACCAATTTTTGCATTTGCTGCAGGATCAACTGTTTTGAAAGGTATCTTAGCTTCTATTACATATCCGCCTTCGACTATTCTTGCGAATGACTCGAAGCCTTCTTGGATACCGGTTCCGTTAAAGGTTTGCTGGTTTTCATAGCTGATTCTATACTGACCCATTCCTAACTGGTAGGTAGAAGCTTTAAGATTAGTTTCATCTACAAAAATCTCAACAGAATCTCTTTCATGAGCGCTGCTGCTGTCACTGTTTAGAACAGGATCCTGTACTTCTACAAGAACATAAAGATTATCTTCATCCCACATAACCTTCGCAATGCCGGATGCTGTTCCGTTATCCATGACCAGATGTTTTTCTATTACCAAAGAAGGAGCACTATTCCAAATTGGATCGTTGCTATCTCCGCCTAAAGCAGGTGTACCATAGGTAGCCAGACCATTACCTGGTGTTACCATATTCAGCACTCTTACTTTGGCATCTGATTGACTTAAAATACTGCCGTCAGATGCTACAACAGTCAGAATATAAGTGCCTGCTGCCCGGGGAGCTCTGATAGAAGTGCTATCTCCAGATGCTTTTGACTGGGTAGGATCATTTTCATCAAAAGCTGATAAACCGGATGGAGCCAGCCAGATATCTTTATCAGAATCATTTAAAGGTTGATCGAACTCTATCAACCCTTCAGGGGATATAGTTACATTTCTTGGCAAAACTTTATTGGCATCAGTTACACTTGTGCTGAAATTAATTGTTTCAGCAACTTGCGATTCACCTATTGGAGTTGCTTTTAACTCCCAGTTGTTTTCTGTAGTTATAGTGAAACCGCTATTTACGCTTTCATCATTGAGAGTAAAGGTATAATTATCTCTGTCTAAATCCAATATCAATGGAGCCAGCTCAGAAACATTGTAGTCTCTTCCATCAGAAACATTTGCCAGATCCTTCTTTTCGCCCACATACAAAGTGAATTCAGAAGCACCTGAAACATCTCCATTTGCGTACTTGATATATAGTTTGTATTCTCCCAGAGTTTCAGGAACTTGTATGGTTTTTTCGTTACCGGCGGCCTTAGTCATGGTATCGCCTTCTTCAAAAGCAACAGTTCCCAGCGGTGCCAGCCAGACTTCGTCTTCCGCATCTAACAGGCCTCTGCGGTTTAGTGTGTCTCCTGAAGAAAGACGTACATTTGATGCCAGTTCATAATAATCGTCCGGCATAACATCCTTGCTTACCATATATGTGTATTCATCTTGAAGACCAGAATTCAAAACTACATTATTACCTGCTTTAGGCCAAATATAGTTTTCATTAACATACTGTTCTAAAGTACAATCAGGAGCAGTGGTTTCCGAACGATTGGTGTTTGAAAATCCATTTGTTACAATCAAATTGTGCTTTCTGCGCCAGTCATTCATTTCATAAACGTTACGGATGATATTGGTTACCACATTGCTGTCGAATATAATATAAGCGCTGCCTTCGTCAGGATGGAATCCATTTACCATGCGGCTGCCGTTTGCTACAGTCGGCGTACGGAAGGCGTTGATATAGTTGTTGCTCATTTCAGAATATTCTGTCCAGTCATCGTTGCCCTGTTGACCCAGAGTATAGATGCCGCCTGCATCCTGAAGAATAGAGCAAATCTCTTCTATACGGTTATTATTTATATGATTATTTCTTGAAGTTGTTGTAGGTACACCTGGAAGCTGGGAGTCTGAACCGTGGTAACCGTCAAAATTACACCAGCCCCAACCTGCACTGATACCACTATAAGAACATTTATAAATAAAGTTATGCTCAATTCTCATATTATAGGTAAAGAATGAAGTTATAGGGGAGTTGCCCGGGAAGAAGTAACAGTTTTCCAGCAAATAGTTGTTTGTTATAAAAATATTTCTGGGAACTGCTTCTGTACCAGCCGGGAACTTTTCTTTATCAGGACCCGCATACTGAGGTGCAACCTGATGTATTGCAGTATCATTCTCATAAACATGCTGAGGATGACCAATAACAATACCAGCTCCGCCTGTATGTCCAATATAGTTACCTGTTATTTCACAATCAAAAACATCATTTTCATAATGTATTCCCAGATAACCGGTCATTTCTACGCCACAATCCAGAATGTCGATGTTGTGGGCTGTTGTAACATGGATAGCCGCTGGTGGTATATCATATGCACGATATATGTCGTTATGCCAGTTGCCGTCTGAGAATTTTGTGGCTACGGTACAGGCCTGCACTGTAGCATTACCGTGTGAACCTTCCACTTCGTGTAAATTCCAGTCTGTATAGGCAAATGTTACACCACGGAAAGTAATATATTTAGCATAATCAACTTTAGGAGTAGAACCATTTACTTTTACAAGTGTTTCCAATTCAGGAACAACAACTTCTGCAGTTGACAGATCTTCTCCATTTTGAGGAATATAATACAGTGTGCTTCCTGCCTGGTCAAAATAGAATTCGCCAGGATTTGCGAGCCATTCATAAACGTTGACAACATCATTGCTTCTTGTAGGCGAATAACCTGTATTCCAGCCTAAATTCTGAGCAATTGCTGCGTAAGGCATCTGGAAATTAACTTGAGTTTCTCCTTCTGCCGTTTCTGTCAAACTTTCAGCACAGACAATCGCCTTAACCCAGGTAGATCCTGATTCCAGTTCGATGTTCTGAGGATTTCTGGTGTTTGGAGACAAACCAAAATCAGCAGCAAAAACATTACCACTGCTGATATTACTTCTGGAAACCCATGCCCAGTCTGCTTGTCCGGCTGTTACATTATAACTTCCTACAGCTCTTAAAGGTGTTCTGGTTTTTCTTGTCATGCTGGCACGTTCGCCATTAACATAGATAGCACGCAACTTATCATCACGTACCAAAGTTGTCTTGTAAGCTGTAATGCCTTGACCAAGCCAGTTTATCTCAGTAGCTTCTGTCCATTGACTGTTCAGAACCTTACCACCACTTACAACAGGGTTTGCTCCCTCTGCAGCCTCATAATATATGGTGCAGTTTTCATTGCCAGAATCGTTTTCGTCAAAAACAATAGTCTCATCTAATTCGTAGACACCATCTTCTATTTTTACAACGATGTCTCCGCTGGATTTGTCTAGTGTTCTAACATGTTCTTTTGCTTTTTCGATAGTGGCAAAAGCGTTGTTTTGCGATCCGTTGCCGGTCTCGTCGCTGCCCTCGGTAGAAACATATACCGTGTAAGCAATATTTCTGTTTGCTGCGTCTGCATCACTTGGTAATGAAGACGCTGTAATTGCGGTAGTAATACTACCCAACAAAAGTAGGGTGGCAAGAATTCCGCTCAATACTTTTTTCATAGATATCCTCCTCTTGAAAATTGGTTTTCCCGAAAACAGTTGCTAAAAATGTTGTACCAATTACCATCTTAATGACATGACAAATAAACTGCTTTTCAACAGCGTTATTAGTCAATTTAGCTATATTTTCAGGGGTTTGCTAATTGTTTTTTATTATACTTTGCTGTTTGTGTTCATAAAATGGTTATTTCAATTCAAACGTATGTATAAATTTAACTGGTCTGGAAAGAATTATTTTGGTGAAGATGAGACTGGTACAAGAAGAGGAAAAAACAAAAAAGTTGTTTTGAAATCTGCAATCAAACTTTTGGAAACAGTCCGTATTGCAAATCCCAGGAACTTATATTGCAAAATCCCAAGGTATGTAATACAATTTAATAAGAATATTAATTCAAGCTGTGAACTAATGAAAGTATATATGATGTCTACGGCAGCTTGCAAGTAAAAGCAAATAATATAAGGAACAGTTTAAATGGAACTTACATATTTTGAATCCGGCTTTAATTTCAGCCAAGATGGACCGGGAAATAGATTGGTCTACCATTTGCAAGGATGTAATATGCATTGCCCGTGGTGTGCAAACCCTGAAGGAATACCTCTGCAGGCACCTTTGATGGTTGACAGCAAAAACTTGATTGCAGGGATCTGCCCGCATGGAGCCATTAAAAATAAAAGCCTTGATCGCAAAATATGTGAAACTTGCAAAGATCGCAAATGTCTTGGCATAAATCGCAGTCAAGGAATAAGTATCAAGGCAAAAAGTCAGGACATCGTTCAGATCTGGCAGCAAATTGAAAGTAGCCGGTCACTATTTTTTGAAGGTGGAGGAATAACCCTTACAGGCGGTGAACCAACTCTCCAATTTGAAGCGGTAAAAGCACTTCTTAGCAAGTGTAAGGATAATCATATCAACACGGCTATGGAAACTAATGGAACTAATCCAAGATTGCCTGAACTTTATCCACTGATAGATCATCTCATAATGGATGTAAAACATGGAAACAGCCAAAAATTAAAGCTAATAACAGGGCAGTCTTTGACACATATCAGGGCAAATCTGGAAAAAGCTATGGAGCAAAACAAAGATATTCTTATCAGAATACCTATTATTAATAATTTCAATACAGCAAAAGAAGACAGGCTGGCGTTATCAGAATTTATTAAAGACCTGGATCGCAATTTGATCAAATTGGAATTGCTCAAATTCCATGAATATGGTATTCAGAAATGGCAAGCAAGCGGTCAGATTTATAAGCTTGATTCTGGCTCTAGAGTTTCAAACCAACAGATGAAAGACTGGCAGCAAGATCTTGAAAAAGAAGGCTGGGAAATAGTAATTACATAAAGAATACATAAAAAACAAACAATTAAACAATTATAGAAGGGCTGGTAATGAAAATGGAAATATCCAAAACAAATAATTCCACTAAAGGCAAAGAAAATATTGCCACTTTATATTCGCCGGAACAACTGGAACATCTTGCGAATAAACTTTTTGCCGAGGAGAAAACACGCAAACGCCTTGATGGCTGGTTTATTGCAAAAGAAATACAACAAAAATCTGATTTGCTTAATACTGACGAATCTGCTGCTATGCGGGCAGCTTTGGCATTGAAAGAAATAGCTGCAAATCTACCTCTGGAGATTAGTTCTAATGCTGTTTTTGCCGGCACACAAAGAGATGCTTTTGCCCGCAGCTATGCCCTGATAAATCCAACTTTTGAAGTTGAAACTTTCAGTGGCTACTGTGATCCGACAGCTGTTTATAATGATATTGAGCCAAATCAGCAATTTACTGCTGAACGAATCGAGAAAATGCGTGAATATCAAAAAAAGCAACCTTTTGTAGAGGCTCTCGATCGAACATATAGTGAAGTCGAAGAATATACCTCTGAAGTTAGTTTTTTTGTCGAGCAGGTGACCGGTCATGTAATCCCTGATTTGCGCCCTCTGTTGGCAAAAGGTGTGCTCGCAGCGATAGATCAACTGCAAACAAAAATAGCAATCGAGAAAGATCCTAAAAAGATTGATAATTTCAAAGCTATGGAGATTTCACTTGAAGCTGTACTTGTTTTGTCCAGACGTTATAGTGAACTGGCAAAAAAACAGCTTGCAAAGCTGAAGGAGATAAGTAGTTCCAACGAAAAAGAAAAGCCTGATTTAAGTATAATCAATGACAAAATACTCATGAATGAAGAAATTTCAGATGGTACAGAAATTCGAATTAAACAGCTTCAGTTGATTGCGGATACGCTTGATCACATCCCTGCTAAGGGAGCGGAAAATCTTTATCAGGCCATTCAGAGTTTCCTTTTGATCTGGCAGATAATGTGTCTGGAACAAGCACCTAATCCATTCGCCTTTTCAGTAGGCAATGCCGACAGGATTTTTGAGCCATATCGTGCCAGAACTGGTTTGTCACGGGAGCTTGCCGCCGGTTTTTTGAAGCATTTTCTGGTTTTCTTTAATGTAGGTGACCGTAGCTGGGCTATTTCTCAGAATATTCTGGTGGGAGGCAAAGACACAGACGATAAAGATCTGACGAATGAAACGACCTATGCTTTGCTTGATGCCTATTACAGTATGAATTTGCCGCAGCCTATATTATCAGTTAAATTGCATCGCAATACACCGGAAGCTCTATATAAATCGCTTGGAAGATTTTTCTTCACTCCCGGAACATTGACGCCTTCTTTGTTTAACGATGACTCTCTGTTTAATGTTCTAAAATTGGCTGGAAGAGAAGCTCAGGACATCCCTGATTATGCAATAGCAGGTTGCCAGGAACCTCTTATTATGGGTAAAGACAATGGTAATACAACAAACAGTTGGCTTAATCTGGCCAAAATACTTGAGCTTACCCTTAATAATGGCAGATCATTATTAACCGGCAAAAACATAGGTCCTGAAAATAGTTATTTTACAGACAAGAGTATGACTGATCTGGAAATCCTGACAAATATACGTCAGCTATTTGAACAAAGACTTAGCTTTTATGTGCAAAAAATGGCAGAGTCCGCAAATGGTGCTACTGAAGCACTGTCGCTCATGCCTGTACCTTTTCTAAGCACGATGATGGGTGGTATGGAAAGCGGCTATGACATGCGTGATACGAAAAACCAGGGCACAAAATACAATGGCAGCGGCTGTCTTATCCATGGATTGGCAGTTGTTGCAGACTCGTTTGCCGCTATTGATTGTCTGCTGGCAGAAAGATCGCAAGATGCTACCAGGTTAATCAGGGCATTGCAAAATAATTTTGTAGAAGACGAGGCTTTGCGCCAGTATTTAAGCTCTTGTCCTAAATTCGGCAACAATGACACGAAAGCTGATTCAGAAGCTGTGCGTCTTGTCAACCTTGTTTCTGATAATGTTGCGAAATGTAACAATAGTTTAGGGAACTCTTTTCGTCCTGACTATGCTACGCCTTCCACACATCTTCTTTATGGTTACTGGGTAGGTGCTACGCCAGATGGGCGCAAAGCTCGAGAGATGCTTAATTACGGCACCGATCCACTGGCCGGAGATGCCTCTAATGGTTTGGGCTTCCGCATGTTATCAGGCTTTAAACTTCCATATGAAAAAATGCCTGGAGGATATGCCTCGCATTTTGGTATAGATCCCAAATATTTTCGCGAACAAGATCTGGAAGAACGCGGGATAGCATTTTATCGGCGTGTTATCAAGCCTTTATTTTTCAATGAACATACAGACAACAATAAATCTAATAATGAAGCGTTAGTTCAAAAACAGACAAATGAAGCTGTACAAAATAATAATGAAAGCCAAAACTTAACTGCTCCTTTTTATCTTTATGTCAATATAACAACAGCGGAAATTTTGCGAAAAGTGCTTGCTAAACCTGAAAAATATGCTCCCGGAGGAGTCTATATCATGCGTATTCATGGAACCTTCGTGAATTTTTTAGATCTTTCACCAGCAATTCAGCAAGATATTATTGTGCGCCTCGATCCACAGTCATCTGTGATATCATAAAAGTAAATGAAGGTCTATCAACTTTGAAGTCAGACGTATAAAAATTTTGATGCTGTTATATGCAGATATTCAAAAATCTGGTCAGGAGTAGGTCATGAAAGTTTTAGGAATTGATTTTGGAACAACTTCAATATGTGCAGTCGTTTTACATGGCGAATCAGGAGCTGTCCTGGAGACGGTAACCCTGGATAATGATGCACAGATAACAACCGGTAAATCATGGGAAGCCCTGCAGGACGCTTCTGTTATTTGGGCAAAGGCAAAGCAGCTTGTTAATCGTCTGATAAATGATCACCGGCCTATACAAGCGATAGGTTTGACCGGACAAATGCACGGAATAGTTTATGTTAATAAAAGTGGTGAAGCAGTAAGCCCTCTCTATTCATGGCAGGACGGACGCGGTGATCTTATACTCACTGACGAAACTTCCTATGCGGCAGCACTTTCGGAAACTAGTGGCTATAATCTTTCTACAGGGTTTGGCGCTGTAACTCATGCTTATAATGTCAGGAAAAAACTTATTCCGTCCGATGCAGTTAAATTTTGTACAATTCATGATTATATTGCTATGCGTCTTACAGGACGTACCACTCCTTTAATACATTCATCTGATGCCGCCAGTATAGGTCTTTATGATCTCCGGAATAAGCAATTTGATTTTGCCGCAATAGAAAAATGTGAGCTAAAAGCAAGCTTTTTTCCAGAAGTTACTTCTGGATTTGATATTTTAGGAAATACTTCAGAGGGAATACCTGTTATAACACCAATAGGAGATAATCAGGCAAGTTTTATAGGCTCGGTCAGGGATATGTCCAGCAGTCTGGTGTTGAATGTTGGCACAAGCGGACAAATTTCTCTGCTGGCTCAGACTTTGACGGCAAAAGAAAAGCCGATGTCAGAAGCAGATGGAGCAGACGCAAAATCTGTACTTAATTCAAGTCTGGAATTAAGGCCTTTAACAGCAAATCAACAAATTGTTGTCGGAGCAGCACTTTGTGGTGGCAAGTCATATGCTTTGTTAGAGAAATTTTACCGGTCTGTATTAAGTATGGCCGGATTGGATGAAATTTCTTTATATAAATACATGGATACATTGTCGGAGTCTTTTGATGATCTTGAAGATAAGCTTACCGTTAATACAAGATTTAATGGTACCAGAGTCAATCCTGAGGAAAGGGCTTCTATCGGTAATATAGGTTCGCATAATTTTGATGCCCGGCATTTAACAGTAGGAATTCTGGAAGGTATCATAGAAGAGCTCCACGATAATTACAATCTGCTTTCGGATAAGCCGTCAATAACAACTCTTATTGGTTCTGGTAATGCTTTACGTAAAAGCCTTGTACTTCAGAAGATTGCAACCAGACGTTTTGGCCTTGAGCTTCATATTCCTGCTCACAGTGAAGAGGCTGCCTATGGCAGTGGACTTACAGCACTTACCGGAATTGGTTTTTATGAAAAGATAGAAGATGCCCAGAAACTGATAAAGTTTGAAGATGAACCTTGATCAGACAATACACAAAAATGGTTTAAAAAATTAAATATATCTGAAAAATAGTTTTTCTGCGAATAGTTATTATGTTAACATATCCCTACAGGGCTTTAAGAATTTCTGATAAGTAGTGAATGTGAAAACAGAGTGTTTTTGTCAGGTTAAAGCAGTATCATCTTGGGTGCGGTTATGAAAAAAGAGCAGGATATTAAACCGATTGACTTCAAGAAGTATATCGTATTGCTGATAGCAGTTGCAATAGTATTCCTTGTTTTGGGATACTCTGTAATAAGAATAGCCAATAATCACTATTTCGAACAGGTGCAGGAATTATCTGCTAATCTTGCCAGAGGTTATGTAAGCAGTATACAAAAGGCATATCAGGCAGACAGGGTAGTAAATGATTTGCTTGAGGATAAGATTCTTATAGCAAGTCAGGCGACTGGAATATATACTGCCGTAAACAGTCATCGGGCTTTGGTTGATGCTGCCAGAGTACTGCAGGTAGACGAGATCAATATCTATAATAAAGAAGCTGAACTTCTATACTCAAGTACTCCCAGTGTAAGAGGGTTCGTGTCTTATGAAGGCCACCCTGTATATGAATTTAGTAAAAGATCGGACACGAGTTATGTTGAACCTATTCGTGCAAATGTAGTTACCGGGGTGCTTTATAAATATGGATATTTTAAGATGGACGATGGCAAGATTGTTCAGATTGGTGTTGCGGCTGATAAAGTAAATGAATTCCTCAATGAATTTAGAATGAGCAAATTGATAGCAGAGATATATAGTGATATAGAAGTAGAACATGTTCTTTTTATGAATGAAGAATATAGAATCGTTGAAAGCACCAATCAAAGAGATATTGGTGTGACTATTTCAGATCCAGATATGATTTCGCTCATAGAAAGCAATTATAAAAAAGGGAAAACAACTGTTATAAACACATCTTCGGAGCATACAGACTATACAATCAGCCGAGCAGATGGTAATACAGACGAGACTGTTTATGGATACGGGAGATTAAATAAAGGCACCCACTATCTCTTTGTGCCGGTTACAATTGAAACGGAAAGAATAGGTACTCTTGTTATAGGCCATTCGCTTGTCGGCAATCAGACTTTTACCAGTCAGTTCATAATGATATCAATTACAGCCCTTATTATTATATTTGCCCTTATTATTTATGCTTTTTCTATGACGTACAACAAGGATAAGCGATTAATAAATATGGCTTATTATGACAAATTAACAGGTCTACCTAATGCAGAATATTTTACGGGTTTTATTGGCAATGATCTGAAAAACTTTAGTGATAAAAAAAGAGCTGTGTTACTAGCCAATTGCAGTAATTTCCGCATAATCAATATGACTTATGGATACAATCAGGGAGATTTGATATTAAAAGAAGTAGCAAGAATGTTAAAAGATCTTTGTAATGAAAAAATCAAAGTTTTCCGATTTGCTGCTGATCGCTTTATCTTTTATGCAAAAGATTATAAAGATCAGGAAGAACTTGTAATTTTGGCAGGGAAGATCTGCCAGAAATTTGATGAACCTTTCCCCATAAATGAAGTCAATAAATATATATCAATAGAAATCGGCATTCTTGAGATAACAGAAAAATATAAAACTGCCAGTCAATTATTAAAGGATGTGCTTATTTCAATTAGTCATGTAGAAAAAATCAAAAATAATTGCCGCTTTACCTTTTTTGACAGTCAAATGGAAGAAAAAATTAAAAGAGAGGAAATAATAGAATCAGAATTAAGAATGGTTATTAAAAAAAGAGATAGCAAAAAACTATTCCTTAATTATCAGCCACAGCTCGAATTAGAAAACAATACCATTGTCGGATTCGAGGCGCTGGCAAGATTTAATTCAGATACTTACGGTTTAATATCACCTTTAGAATTTATAGATATAGCAGAGAAAAATCAATTGATTATTCCGCTGGGTAATATGATATTAAGACAAGCTTGCCTTTTTTCTGCACAACTAGATAAAAAGGGATATAAAAACCTTAAAATGGCAGTTAATATATCGGGAGCACAACTGATTGATGAAGACTTTGCCCGAACCGTGCTCAAAATTGCACAGGATTCAAATATGCAAATATCAAATTTAGAACTTGAGATAACCGAATCAATCCTGCTTGATGATTTTGGTATTATTAACAGTAGACTTGAAGAGCTAGCAAAAAACAATATTAAAATAGCTCTGGACGATTTTGGCACCGGCTACTCATCTTTCTTCAGATTAAAAGAATTAAACGTACACAATCTTAAAATAGACCGCTATTTTATAAGCCGCATCAACAACAAAAATAAAGATGACCTCGTCAGCGGCGAGATCATCAATTTTGCCCATAAATTAAATTTAAAAGTAGTAGCAGAGGGCGTAGAAAATCAAGAACAAAAACAATATCTAATAGATCATAATTGCGACATAATGCAAGGATATCTCTTCAGCCGACCGCTAAAAGAAGATGATGCAATGAAGCTGTTGAAAGATAAAAGTTAATGACTGTACATAGATTAAGTCCTTTAATTAACTGAACAGTTAAGAGTTTTTATATCTGCCATGCCTCGGCCTGTCGGCGGATTTCCCAGAATCTTTTATAAATTCCTTCCGTGTCCAAAAGCTCTTTATGGCTTCCGCTATTTTCTAGATTGCCCTCGTTCAAAACCAGAATTTGGTCGGCATTTTTTATTGTTGCTAATCTGTGAGCAATAATAATGATTGTTTTTCCCGTTACCAGATTACTGATAGCTCTTTGCACCAGTCTCTCATTTTCCGGGTCTATACTTGCCGTTGCTTCATCAAGTATAACTATAGGCGAATTTTTCAAAATAGCACGAGCTATAGAAATTCTTTGTTTTTCACCACCGGATAACGTGCAGCCACCATCACCAATTGCGGATTTATATCCGTTAGGCATATTCAGAATAAAGTCATGGCAACAGGCGGCCTTAGCTGCTGCAATTACTTCTTCTTCGGTTGCATCTGGTTTTCCGAAGCGAATATTATTTTCTATAGTATCATTAAACAAATACACTTTTTGAAAGACCATACTGATATTCTGCAGCAGCGAATCACAATTTATATTGCGTATATCATGCCCGCCGATAGATATTGTGCCACTGTCAATATCGTAAAAACGAGAAATCAGATTAACCATAGTTGTTTTGCCGCTGCCGGAGGGGCCGACTATAGCTGTTGTTTTACCTTGTGGTAAAATACAACTCACATTTCTAAGAACAGACTGTTTTTCATATGAAAAAGTGACATTATTAAATACTATATCATGATTTTTCAGCTTGATATTTTTACTATCCTCATCTATAAACTCCGCGGCTTTTATTTTGTCGATTTTATCCATTGCCACATCCAGCATTTTTAGAACATGTGTGGCATTATTAATTGCCTCTACACCGTTAAACATAATAAAAGAAAAAACACTCATCATCAGCATGATAGCCATGCTCATCTGACCATTTAGCGTTAAGAAAACACTGGCAAAAATTATCCCTACAGATGCTGCCTTAAGTGAAAGCAGGTGAAAAGCATTAAATAAAGCGAAATATTTTTCAATGCGGATATTAATCTTTTTGTGCCTCTTAAAAGTCTGTCGTATCTGTTGCTGTGCAGAACCTGTATTACCATATGCTTTAATCAAAGTGATACCGCGGATATATTCGATTACAGCTGAAATCATATCATCCTGGACTTCCTGATGAGCATCGGAATTTTTACGGCTGGTTATAGCCATACCATGAAGAGCAAGAGCAGACAGGAGAACTCCTGAAAGAGCAATTACACCTATAACTGGATTAAAAAAGAAAATAAATATTGTCATAACGGCAATTTCAATATAGCCATTAACAACTGTATCCAGCATTTTCATCGAATACATCTCGAAGTAAGACAAATCTGTAGTGACCGCAGCAGATATCTCACCAGTTGAATTTTTGGCAAAAAAGCCAAATGGCACTCTTTTGAGGATATCACCAATGACAATTCTTTCATCAGCAGTTCTCTCATAAGCAACACTGTCCTGAAAAACAGCCCGAAAATAAGAAAAGATAAATTTGCCCAGAATAGCTGCAATCATGAGAAGAGCAGACAGCGGAATCCAATAGAAATCCAAACTGCTGATTCCCTGATAATCGTTGATTATAAGATTAAGGGCAAAAGCACTTATCATAATAGGCATTGTCATGAAAATAGAACCGAAAAAAGAGAAAACATAACCTGTTGTAACCCTTTTCCTGCAGTGCTCTGTCCATGATATAAGACGTTTTACTGATTTAAACATTATTCATAACCTCCTGACTTGAAGTTGCAGACCAGTCTTTAGAACCTGTATGCGACTCCCAGAGTTCCCGGTACAATTTGCTATTAGTAAGTAATTCGCTATGATTACCTGCAGCTGATATTTGCCCCTGATCAAGAACAATTATTTTGTCAGCCTCCCTGATAGTAGAAAGGCGGTGGGCAATAACGATTAAAGTTTTTTTGCCTTGCCCCTGATCCTTGCCTGTCAAAGCCATAATTGATTTTTGTATTTTGCCCTCGTTTTCCGGATCGGTAAAAGCAGTCGCCTCATCAAGAATGATAACAGGAGAATCTTTAAGAATAGCTCTGGCAATAGCTATTCTTTGCTTTTCCCCGCCAGAAAGCTTATTACCAGCTTCGCCGGCTTCCGTGTCATAACCTTTATCCAGTTTGCTTATAAAATCATCACATAAAGCCGCTTTCGCCGCTGCCATAACCTCTTTATCACTGGCATTAGGATTTCCTATGCGAATATTTTCTTTTAACGAACAATTAAACAGATAATTATCTTGTGTGACAAAGCTGATAATACTTGCAAGTTGAGCCAAAGGTATACTTTTACTGTCAACACCGCCTATTTTAATGCTTCCTTCATTTATATCCCAGTATCTTGCCAATAATCTGGCAACAGTAGATTTACCACTCCCAGAAGGACCTACCAAAGCGACATAGCTTCCTTGAGGTATATCCAGGCTAAGATTACTCACAACCTCTTTTCCCGCGTTGTAAGAAAAGGAAATACTATCAAATTTTATATTGTAATCAGAGAAATCAGCGTATTCAGACCTGTCCTCCAGTTCTTCCAGATTAAGTATATCTGATACATCATCAAGAGCGAACTGAATAGATTTAATATAATTAACAAATGTGGTAAAGGACGATAAGGGTAAAACAATCCCCATTGATAAAATCATGCACATGACAATTTGTGGAAGCTCAACCAGATTATAATAATATAGTAATAAGCCAGCTGGCACGGCAGCCGTTAAAGTTGCCGGCAAAATAGCTCCGGCAAGAGTCATGCCTTTCCAGGTGCTGCGAAACCACTCCAGAGTATATTCCTTAAAACTATTTACCGCATTACTGAATTTCTCATAAGATGACCCTGATCTGCCAAAAGCTTTGATCACTTCGATACCTTCAACATATTCGACAATGACACTGTTAACATGATTGCTTGCCTCCATATAATCAGCGTATTTCTGATTAAAGCTAGTTAACATAAAGCTGTAGATAAAAAATGCAATCGGAATAGTTAACAGAGAAGCCAAAGCCATTCGCCAGTCTATATAAAGCATGTATATAAGCACGGCCAGCGGAACAAAAATATTTGATATACCTTCTGGAATCAGATGAGCCAGAGGCAATTCAATAGTTTCAACACGATCCACAATCGAACTCTTCAAATCTCCGGCTGTTTTGGACAGAACTGACCCCAAGGGTGCTTTTTCCAGTTTGTTTATCATACAAAGACGTATGTTTTCCAAAATGCCATAAGCTGAAACATGAGAAAATGTTGTAGCTATAGCATGGAAAAAGATTTTCCCAAAATAGCCGGCAAAACAGACTGCTAAAGGAAGAATAACATTATCGGCAGACGCTCTGCCCTCAAAAAAAAGAATTATCAGATTATATACAGCAAGATAAGGGATAAACCCACAGGCAACGCTTATAATCTCAAAAATAACAGCTGTTGTCATTTTGCCCTTGCAAGGTGCCGCGAACTTTAGAACAGCAGACAACCAGGATTGTGATTTCATAAAAACCTCCATAATAATACAAATCAAAAGTGTTAAAATATCTTGTTAGGCTTGGCTAACAAGATCATTATGGAGGAGGTAAAATCAATCTGCTACCCCGAAAAGACGGTTTGAATCCAATCAGACAATAAGTTTTTGTTCAGGGAAAAAGAACTGCAACAACTTGTTTTTGCTGCTTTGGTTGAGAGAATATATATCTTGAACACAGCCCATATTCAATTCTATTACATAATTACAGCAGGACAGGATAAGCTCTGGATCATGAGATATAATAAACTGTGTTTTATCTGAATTCCTAAGCTTTAGGATTAAGGCAGCAACTTCTTGCATATGAACAAAATCAAGCCCGCTGGTAGGCTCATCAAAAAGAATTATATCTCGATCAGAAGCAACTGCACTGGCTATAGAAACACGTTGTTTTTGTCCACCTGATAAGCTCATAGGATGTGAATCAGCCAAATCGGACAAATTAAGCCAGTTCATAATATCATTAGCCGTTTTTGAATCCTCTGTCTTCATACTCAAAAGAATCTCATCGAGAACACTTTCGGTAAATAATTGGTGATTTACATCCTGCATTACCATATAAGCACAGTTAAGTCTGTCTCTGGTTTTTAGTTTTTTTGCTTTGCTGCCTGAAATTGTTAATATACCTTTATTACGCGAAATGCCTGTAAGGCATCTTGCAAAAGTAGACTTGCCTGCTCCGTTATAGCCTATCACGGCAACAGCACTGCCCTTAGGCAAAGTAAGCTGCTTAATATCAAGCGCAGAGACATTATGCCTCTGACTTTTATAAGAAAAACAAAAATCTTGAAACTGCAGCTCTGAGTCTGCTTTTTGTATACAAAGATCATCTTGCATACACTTGCAATCAGAACAAATATTAGCTATTGTAGTAGCTCTTAATCCCATTGCAGTAAGCGTATCATAACCCATCAAAGATAGCTCTGAAGGACAAAAATCTTTTATTATATTTCCATCTTCCATATAAATAATGCGATCAACAATATCACTCAAATAATAAAGGCGATGTTCTGCTATGATAATTGTTTTGCCCTGCTTTTTCCACCTGGCGATGATTTTGGCCAAATCCAAAGTTGCCAGAGAATCCAAATTGGAAGAAGGTTCGTCAAGTACAATAATATCAGGATCAGAAGCATTAACAGAGGCACAAGCTATTTTTTGTTTTTCACCGCCGGAAAGCGCAAATAAACTTCGGTTTCGAAGTTTTTCAATACGAAAATCTATAATGGTTTGTTCCAGCCGCTGCAATATTATTTCTTCCGGCAACCCATGATTTTCACAAGCAAAAACAATCTCGCTGTCCGTATCCAGATTAAAAAACTGACTTCTTGGATTTTGAAAAACTGAACCAACAATTTTAGAAATTTCCTGCAAAGAAAGATCAAGGAGACTTTTGCCTTTTACAAAAACTTCACCGCTCAATTTACCACTATAAAAATTAGGGATAAGACCGTTGATCAATCTGGTCAAGGTGGTCTTGCCGCATCCTGATTTTCCGCAAAGCAAAACAACCTGACCAGTCTCTATTTTAAGGTTAATATTTTGCACACCAGCCATTCTATCCTGATTGTTATAAGTGTAGTTAATATTTTTAAGTTCTATCATATAAGCACATCCTTGTTTATAAAACCGACCAACCAATAAACCCAACTACTGCTATAAATATCAGCATAAAATCTGCCGGCGAAAAGCCAATTTTACAAATATTTGTTCTTTTGGCAGAAACTCCCAAACCTCTTGTAAGTGCAGATGCAGAAAGTTCTTCACCTATTTTCACTGTAGATATCATTAAAGGAACCATTCTATATTCCAGAATATTAATAAGATTACCACTACCAAGACGAATTCCCCTCATACGCATAGCATCAGAAATCGCAGCATGTTCCTCGCTTACTGTAGGTATAAATCTAACCATAACTACAAAAGGAATAATAAATTGCCTAGGCAAACGCATGCGCTCCAAAGCAGCAACCATCTCACTAATCGTTGTAGTTGTAACAAAATAATATCCCATCATCAGACCGGGAATAAATCTTGAAATAATCCCAGCTAATATGACCAACAGAAGATTAGCAAGTCCGGAGGTACGATGGATAACGAAAAACTCAACAGGAAGAGCAATTATAATCAGAAGCAAATAAATCAAAGCCGTCTTGATTTTCTTTTCCGATAAAAGCATCAATAATGGTAAAAAAGCAAACGAAAGACGAATTATGCCTGCCTTGCCGTCAAAAGCACCTGCAAGCATAATTACATTAACAATCAACACTAAAATTAGTTTAGTGCGTGGATCTAGGTGGGAAAATTTCCGATCAGAAGCACCAAAAGTAATCATGTTCAAACAATACCTGCTTTACGAAAATGTTTTTTCAAGACAGACCTACCCAGATATGCACCAAAAAAACCACCAAGTGCGATAAATAAAAACATTAGAAAGAAAACCCAAAGCGGTGTAATCGCAAGTAAAGTATCCGCATAAGTATCACCGTAACCGGCTCTGATTGTGGCAAAATAAGTTTCCCGCATAAAAAAGAGCGGTGCCATTAAACCAATCAGCCATTGACTAAAAACAACATAACCTATTAAAATATGCTTCCATTTTCTATAATTGCCCATGCGGAAAATAAGATCACTAATAAAAGCAATACAAATTCCAAGAGGTACAACTACCCAGGGATGACCTGTAAAAAGCATTAAAGCTGAAAGAATAGCGCCCATTATAGTAATCATACCAAACTTTTCAACTCTGGTTAGAAAAAGCATAAAAGGTATTCCTGCCACAAAAGGACACAAAAAAGGAATTACCAACATCAAAACAGGAATATACCCCAACATTCCTGTAACAAAAAACACGACGAAATATATAGCGGTAAAAATACCAACATTAATCAAATCTCTAGTTTTCAGCTTGCTGTCTTTTGCCAAATCCTTATTTTGCTGCAAACTCATTTCAAAACCCCCTGAGCAAAATGCTAATAAATAATCTACCGGTTTAATTGGCTCAAAGAGAGGCGACAGAACCAATTGAACCAATAGATTGATCAATAGAATCAGTTAAAAGATGAAAACTAAAAGTATAAGCTTGAAAGCAAATATCAAATAATAAAAGATGCAGTTAACTGAAGCTAACTTATAACGAGCTAAATATACAAAAATTATCCTTTTGGGACAACTCCAAAAGGACTAAACCTAATCCAAAAAGACAACGGATTTGCGATATTCTTTTGGCGAAAGATTCATAACTGCTCTGAAGGCGGCTGCAAATTTGCTCTGGTTGTCATAACCTACTTTACCAGAGATACAAGCGATGCTTTCATCTGTATCTCTTAATAATTTAGCAGCCAGACTTATTCGATATTTTTTCAGATACTGACCAATAGGAGAGCCATATACTCCCTTAAAACAAATCTTTAAGGTAGTAGGAGCAATATTGAATTTCTCAGATAAATTTTGAATAGTATAATGCCTGTCAGGTTCAGATGTGATTAAAGCAGCAATTTCTTTAATAATCTTCACCTGGTTTTTCGGAAAATAACTTGAATGTTCCTGACTCTGGTGCTCAAGTGAATTTAGTATGACCAGCAGCTCCATAATTTTTATCTGAAAAAAAGAAACAGGATTTTGAGACTTTATTGAAAGAGAAGATTTTATTACGTTATTATCAGCAGGACAATTACCATGAGTATTAAAATGAAAAGCACTAGAATAATTTATAGCGTATAAGCCATCAAAAAGGTATTTTATGATATCTTCTGATTGGTAAACAAAAGGTTTATCAGTATCACAAAACCGCTTATATATATCTTCAATGCTTATATTCATTGATTCAAACAACGTCTTTGTCGCTGCATCAACATGATCTGGATAAATTCCTATAGTAATACCATGGTAATGGCTGACAGGAAAGCCAAAGCTTCTGGAATGATCGCGTTTGGAAGAAATTTGCAAATCCCCCTCTTTCAGATAAAGAAAAGAACCATCACTCATTTCCCATTCAATTCGCCCCTCACGGCAAAAATCAATTCCTATAAGAGGTAAATCCGCCTTGAATTTTGAAACACAGTAATCCATATGGAAATCATTATAGATAAGATCAACACCAGGGAAAACATGATAAAGCCTCATTGCCCCTTCACCACTCTCGCTGATCATTTTATAAAGAGTATGATCAGTACACACAGATGAAACAATAACATTATTGCCAAAATCAATTTTTATTGCTTTATCCATAAGCGTTTCCACAAAAAACCTCCCCAAATTAACATCTGTAAATTATGGCTTTTAGCGACGGTTAATTTAGCTAACAAAACTTAAAACAAGTTAGCCTAATGAAACTAATATAAATTTATCATATTAGTTCCGAAATAACAATGTTATCTTTTTAGTCTAAGCAGAAGGGCACAGAATCCATATCAATTTACTATTGCTGTGAAACTAGGTGCAACACAGCGATTATGAAAAAATCCCTGATTATGACTGCATTGCAGTCAGAATCAGGGATTATCCGCTCACTCATTTGTTAACATCAGTTAGCTGTTGCAATTAAATCTCAGATTTTTTTCTCTTAAAGAAACTCAGAGCAGCAAATGCCGTTGCAGAAAGCAGCAGCAGAGCCATCCCTTGCAGCATTTTATCTGCAGTCTCGCCGGTTTTACCAATAGCTTCACTAACAATTTCTGGTTTTTCGCCAGCAGTCTCTTCGGCTGATTCGGCAACACTCTCCTGTTCAGTAGGATCATTTTCGACAGGCTCAGTTTGCCCAGGTGTTGTGACGATAGTCTGCTCAGTATCATCTGGTTCGGCAGCAGATAAAGGAGCAATGATAGCATAGTAGCTCAAATGGTCAGTTTCAAAAACAATAAAGCCATCTTCAACAAAACTAGGCATAACTTCATAATTACCCTCATTATCTATATAATGAATCTCAAGTTGGTCAGCAATTGCCAAAAGTGACTCAGAAAGAGGAATGCGAATCCGGATAATACCATTAGGCTGTATTGGCTGATCTTCAATGAGAAGCTTTATATCGAACAATTCAGCAATTTCTTTGCCCTCGGTTTTAATAACCAGATTAACTTTTGCCGGAGCTGATTCAGCTTTAACAATAATATTAACTAATCTTTGCACAGATAAAACAGTATTGGGATCAAAAGATGTTTGTCCAACTGCTTCTACAATTGCTCCGGTAACAGGTCCTTCAACAGGTTTTGCTGTTTCTGGATCTTCTGTTGAACCAGAGTCTTCATTTCCTGAGCCGCCGCCCGGTTCTTCTCCTGGAGCGGGTGAAGGTGTTTGCATTATAATCTTATTTGTACGATATTTAACAGCATCGCTTATATAAGAAGCTGGCAATGAACCCTCTGCCGCAACTCTGACTTCAAAAGTATACTCCGTATCCGGCAAAAGATTTTTGAACTCAGCACTTCTTTGCCATGTACCACCATTTATCCTGTATTCAAGGATTCCACCAGCTGTAGACGAAAGCGTAATCGAAGTAGAGGTTCTGCTGGTCATAGACGGTGCTGCAGGTGTTGGCAGCCACCTTGCAAATAAAACAATATCTGATGCGGGCATCTTATCATTGACAAAAGACCAGCGCTCAGTAAAGCTTGCATTTTTGTACCAGTCAATAAATTTGAAAGCTGCACGAATAGGATCTATTGGTCTGGTAATAAATGAATCAAACTCAACGTTTAAAGGCTGAACGGCGCTGCCGCCATTACTATTAAAACTAGCCTGATAACTGTTAATCGTATAAACCGCATTAACAGTCAGATTAGAAGATATATTGGCAAAAGTCTTATCCCAGCTGTCGAAGGTATAACCGGGAACAACAGGAGCAGTAGGAGCCGTAGCACTGCCGCCGTATCTTATCGACTGAGTACCAAGATCAGCAGCATTAAAACCTACAAAGCTGACATCATAAAGAATGCGATCATAGTATAGTGCCAGTTCAAGCGAACCATCACCAGCAATATTACCGGAAGGAACACGACTGGCATGATCAGTGTTTTCGGTAAAACCAGTATATGTCTTAGCTAGAGCAGTAGCGATAGTATTAGTAGTACCACTAAGGTTTTCCGTCTCAAATAAAGTATAGCCACTGCCTGTCACATCCTGACGATAATGACGTACAGTATAAGCTGTATTTGCATTAGCGGTATAAACTGCATTGACAGTCAGATCGGAAGAAATATTATCAAAGGGATTGTCCCAGTTGTCGAAGGTATAACCGGGGACAACTGGAGCAGTAGGAGCCGTAGCACTGCCGCCGTATCTTATCGACTGAGTACCAAGATCAGCAGCATTAAAACCTACAAAGCTGACATCATAAAGAATGCGATCATAGTAAAGATTTAAGACTAAAGAACCATCACCAGCAATATTACCGGAAGGAACACGACTGGCATGATCAGTGTTTTCGGCAAAGCCAGTATACGACTTCGCTAGAGCAGTAGCGGTAGTATCAGTGGTACCACTAAGGTTTTCCGTCTCAAATAAAGTATAGCCACTGCCTGCCACATCCTGACGATAATGACGAACTGTATAAGCAGTATCTGCATTAGCAGTATAAACCGCATTGACAGTCAGATCGGAAGAAATATTATCAAAGGGATTGTCCCAGTTGTTAAAGGTATAGCCGGGAACAACAGGAGCAGTAGGAGCCGTAGCACTGCCGCCGTATCTTATCGACTGAGTACCAAGATCAGCAGCATTAAAACCTACAAAGCTGACATCATAAAGAATGCGATCATAGTATAATGCCAGTTCAAGCGAACCATCACCAGCAATATTGCCGGAAGGAACTCGGCTGGCATGATCAGTGTTTTCGGCAAAGCCAGTATACGACTTCGCTAGAGCAGTAGCGGTAGTATCAGTGGTACCACTAAGGTTTTCCGTCTCAAATAAAGTATAGCCACTGCCTGCCACATCCTGACGATAATGACGAACTGTATAAGCAGTATCTGCATTAGCAGTATAAACCGCATTAACAGTCAGATCGGAAGAAATATTATCAAAGGGATTGTCCCAGTTGTTAAAGGTATAGCCGGGAACAACAGGAGCAGTAGGAGCCGTAGCACTACCGTCGTATCTTATCGACTGAGTACCAAGATCAGCAGCATTAAAACCTACAAAGCTGACATCATAAAGAATGCGATCATAGTATAGTGCCAGTTCAAGCGAACCATCACCAGCAATATTGCCGGAAGGAACTCGGCTGGCATGATCAGTGTTTTCGGCAAACCCAGTATATATCTTAGCCACAGCAGTAGCGGTTGTATCAGTAGTACCACTAAGATTTTCCGTCTCAAATAAAGTATAGCCACTGCCTGCCACATCCTGACGATAATGACGAACTGTATAAGCAGTATTTGGAATAGGTTGCCATTGTGCAAATAAAGTAATATCAGAGCTGCCTATAGAAAAAGTACTTGCTGGATAATAAGTGTTACCTGTTCCGTCTGCAGAAGTATTCCAGCCCGTAAAAGCATAGCCGGTACGCTGCAAACTACCCGTATTACCTAAAACTGTTACCAAATCACCTGCTTCATAGTCATTATTATCAACAGGTACAGCACCAGAGCTGCTACCGTTACCATTATAATTTACTGAATAAGTTAAAGATTCCTCAGAAATACCACCTGATGTAGATGTCGAGCCGGTTATTCTAGAAATCAAAATAGCAGAATCAACAAAAGGGTCATTATTGTCGGCAATTGCAATTTTGATTGTATGCGTGCTAAGTGACGTATCCAGAGGCGCCGTTATTCGCAGAGTTTTAGAAATGTTTTCAAATCCTTTAGTTTCGTCAGCAGACTGAAATGATCCAGATGTATTTTCATACAAAAAATCATCGTTGTAGTAGGAAAGCAACCTGCCATCAGAAAATTTAGCATAATTTACTCCATCTACCATAACTACAGCTGCGTCAAGATACTCTTCGTCTCCAGGGTTTTCGCATGTAAGATAAATTACACTAAAAAATACAGATTGAATACCGGGTTCGGCACTAAAGCTAAAAGATATCGATGCAGCATCCAAAGTTGCATTTGAAGAAAAATCTGGATGTGCGTTTAATTCATTGAACACATCAATATCCCCGGCAGAGTAATATTCATTGCTGGACAAATCAGTTCCAGATCCCTCGAGAGTTCCGGTAGAGAGCATCATAGAGCTCTGAGGCATAATCAAAGGAGATCCACCTATCACACCAAAATTTGTCTGATCAAAAGACCCTATCTGTACTCCATTAATACCTACCAGATTAATATCAGAAAAATCAGATATGCCGCTACTGCCTTGAGTTAAAAGTTCAACATACTGTTCAGGTGTTAAACTGTCGGCACTAACATCACTTGGTAAAATATGTGTTATAGAAAACAAAAAGCAGATTATTAAGAAAAATGATAGAACCTTCTTAAAAGTCATGATATCCCCCTATAGTTATGTGATTGCTACTTTAGTCTTTATTGACAAATATGCCTTTGTTCTTTTGCTGAAACAAAATATTTACAGCAATATTTGTTGAAAAAATGCGTGTTTTAATTTTTGCATAATAATTATGAATATAGTTAGAATTTATCATAATATTGAGTTGTAAGCAATTAAGTAATCAAAGCATCAAATAAATTTCAAGTATGCTATAAAGAAAAATTCATGTGATATACTCAAAATTTTTGAGATATCTTTTTTCCCTTTTCATTGTTCAATAAGGAGCGAAAAATCCAAGCAGACAAAACATACGATTAATAGTAAAATGTGTTTACAAAAAGAAGATGTTAATGTTTTTTATCTGTTTTAGCTGCCATGAACAAAATCTGCTAAAAGCTAAATATTGCCAGCGACAACAGAAATAACAAGGAGGCACATCACATGAACAAACTAGGTATTTTCATGAATTTCTGGGAAAAAAACTGGGCAGCAGATCATTTGAAATATATTAACAAAGTTGCAGATCTGGGTTTTGATATTTTAGAGTTTCAGGCTCAGCCTTTGCTGGAAATGTCTGAAATAAAGTGTCTAGAAATTAAAAAAGAAGCCGATAAACGCGGCATAGAGCTCACTTACAGTATGGGACTTGATCCACATTATGATATTGCCTCTGAGGAGAAAAGCATTCGCGAAAGAGGTATTAAGTATATGACCGGAATACTTGAGAAAATAGGTTTGATGGACGGTGCGATTATCTCAGGAGTAAACTATGCAGGCTGGGGGTCGCCAGATTTCATTGTGAATGACAAAAGCGAAATTCTAAAAAGAAGCATTGATTCTTTGGATAAGATTTTACCGACAGCAGATAAATACAATATTGTTTATTGTGTGGAAGCTGTTAATAGATTTGAATCAGTTCTCTTAAATACAGCTGCCGAAGCAGTAGATTTTGTGAAAAAAGTAAACCATCCTCTGGTGGGTATGCAGCTTGATACATATCATATGAATATTGAAGAAGCATCAATTGGCGATGCAATTAGACATGCAGGCAAATATATGGTTCACTTCCACACCGGCGAAAATAACAGAACCGCACCTGGACGAGGACATATAAATTGGCAGGAAGTAGCCCAAGCACTCAAAGATATTAATTATCAAGCAAGAATAGTCTCAGAACCTTTTGTTATGATGGGTGGTGAAGTAGGTCGCGACATAAAGGTATGGCGCTCTTTGATAGAACATGAAACCGAAGCTGCACTGGATAAAGAAGCGACCAGGTTGCTGGCTTTTACAAAAGAGATTATGAGCTGAACCT
Organism: Ercella succinigenes; assembly: GCF_900002895.1. Taxonomy (NCBI): domain Bacteria; kingdom Bacillati; phylum Bacillota; class Clostridia; order Eubacteriales; family Oscillospiraceae; genus Ercella; species Ercella succinigenes. The sequence goes on from NZ_CDHP01000040.1 coordinate 248,191, forward strand.
AACTTTTAATTTAAGCCCAGTCATTGCTTTTTTTTAATAAAATATAGCTATTATAGAGTTGTTTTTGCTATAATTTGACTATTAATGATAAGCACATATTTTAATTTGTTAAAATATGTAAAAGTCGTCACTGATTCTGCTAACAAAATAATTTGTTATTCATGAATTGGGAAAACGGCAAGGGGGTATTTTATGGATGGGTTTAGAAAAAAACAGGTCTCAAGCATTATTTTTTTACTGATAATCCTATTACTGTTGGCACCAATAATGGTAGCTGCTGAAAATATTACATCGCCGGTTGTTTTGAACAACGGGCGTTTGCGTTTTGGTACAGGCTCGGCAAATTCGATTAATCAATCAGGTAATTTGCTGCAGCCTTTCTATCAAAACAACATTGGACAATGGCGACAATTAACTTTTTCTGATTATCCGCTTGATTTTGAAATACGTGAAGGCGGAGACGGCAGTAATTGGTGGAATATAAATGGAGCTTCTGCTTATAATCCCACACTGCAAAATCAGACTTTTGATTATAGTCTTTATACACAGACTGCAGGTGGTGGTTACGGCACTATTAAAACAATTGGTACATTTACAATTAATGGTAAAGCTGTTGAGTTGACGACAATATATACTCTTCCTGAAAACAAATCACTTATTAGTGTAACATCAACATTTAAAAATATAAGCAGCCAACCCATGACTAATTTGCGATACTGGGTTGGAACACAAGATGATTATGTTGGTAATAGTGATTCCAACAATAAAACAAAAGGTAATATTATCGATGGCGTCTTTGTGCCTATATCTGCGGCTTCGGAACAGTCCAAGGCATTAAAGATAGACAATGTGAATGAGGCTGTCTTTTTTTTCACTAATTCAGACAAAGCGAATAATATAGTTGGAAGCCGGTTTGGTTGGCAAAATATTATAATTAGAAATCCAGTTGACTCTCCTATTGCAACTTTTGGTGATAATTCCTATGCCTTTTATGTGCGTTTTGATGATTTACAGCCAGGAGAGTCGGAAACTATTAATTGGTATTATGCAGCTGGAGCTGCAGCTGATATAGATAGCATTGTGCAGGATGTTTTTGACAGTGTTCAGCCAGTACAGAATATTACAAATAATTCAATGCAATTTACACTAAATTCTCAAAATCCAGCAACTGCCTATTATGTTGTAGTTCCTGAAACTGAAGCTGAGCCTTCAGTAGAAAATATTCGCAATGGACAGAACGCAGAAGGGAATTTGCCAATTTCTAGCGGAACTGTTAACTTACCGGCAATGGGATCAGCGACGATAGTTGTTAATGATTTGCTTCCAGGAACAACTTATAAAGTATATATTGTCTTTGTTTATGACAATGATACTCAATTTATACCTGATCCGGTAGAGTTTGAAACGACAAATCAATATAGTATAAATTTTGATAGTAATGGCGGAACTTCTGTAAACAGCATTGTATTAGATTATGGTGATCCTGTTATTGCCCCAACTCCTACCAGAATTTTGTATAGGTTTAACGGTTGGAGTCCCGAACTTCCAGAGACTATGCCAAATGAAGATATAACTGTTACCGCCCAGTGGCAGCCGGCGGAAATAATTGCAACCTCAGCTACAATTTTAGGAACAACTTCTTTTTACGCAAACTGGCAGACTCTTTATGATGCAACTAATTATTATTTAGATGTCTCAAGAGATAGTAATTTTGAAACTTTCGAAATTGAGAATTTAAATGTTGGTAATAATTCTACTCGTTTTGTTGATAACCTGTCTCCAGGTGCGACCTATTATTATAGAGTAAGAGCTGGAAATGGAGAAATAATTTCACAAAATTCAAATGTTGTTGCTGTAACAATGCCAAAAGCATTACAAAACATTAGTTTTAATGCGACAAAAACATTAGTATATGGAGCAGAAGAATACACTCCCGATGCAGTAGCAAGCTCTGGTTTGCCTATAACTTATGCAAGTTCTAATTCTGATGTTGCTGTCATAGAAAATGGCAAAGTAAAAATAACTGGTGTAGGGACAACAACTATAATTGCTACACAAGTCGGCAATGAAGCTTATTTGCCTACGCAAGCATTACAAACTTTGACAATCACACCCAAACCAATCACAGTGATAGCAGACAGCAAGACAAAGGTCTATGGATCAGCAGATCCTGCACTAACTTGGAAAATGCCATTAGGTAGTCTTGCCTATGAAGACACAATAGAAAGTGTATTTAGTGGTAGTCTGACAAGAGAAACCGGAAATACAGTAGGCAGCTATGCCATAAATCAGGGCAGTTTAGCAGCAAACAGTAATTACAATATCAGTTATACAGCTTCTAATCTGACCGTTACGCGTAAAACAATCATGGTAACAGCAGACAGCAAGACAAAGGTCTATGGATCAGCAGATCCTGCACTAACCTTGAGAATACTAGTAGGCAGTCTCGCCTATGAAGACACAATAGCAAGTGTATTTAGCGGTAGTCTAACAAGAGAAGCCGGAAACACGGTAGGCAGCTATGCCATAAATCAGGGCAGTTTAGCAGCAAATAGTAATTATATGTTCACTTATATAGCTTCTAATCTGACAATCACACCCAAACCAATCACAGTAACAGCAGACAGTAAGACAAAGGTTTATGGATCAGCAGATCCTGCACTAACCTGGACGATCCCAGAAGGCAGTCTTGCCTATGAAGACACAATAGCAAGTGTATTCAGTGGAAACCTGACAAGATCTGCCGGAAACACGGTAGGCAGCTATGCCATAAATCAGGGCAGCTTAGCAGCAAACAGTAATTACACTCTTGGCTATACCACTGCCAATTTGACTGTTACACCCAAACCAATCACAGTAACAGCAGACAGCAAGACAAAGGTCTATGGATCAGCAGATCCTGCACTAACCTGGACGATCCCAGAAGGCAGTCTTGCCTATGAAGACACAATAGAAAGTGTATTTAGCGGTAGCCTGACAAGAGAAACTGGAAACACAGTAGGCAGCTATGCCATAAATCAGGGTAGCTTAGCAGCAAACAGTAATTACACTCTTGGCTATACCACTGCCAATTTGACTGTTACACCCAAACCAATCACAGTAACAGCAGACAGTAAGACAAAGGTTTATGGATCAGCAGATCCAGCACTAACCTGGACGATCCCAGCAGGCAGTCTTGCCTATGAAGACACAATAGCAAATGTATTTAGCGGTAGTCTGACAAGATCCGCCGGAAATACAGTAGGCAGCTATGCCATAAATCAGGGCAGCTTAGCAGCAAACAGTAATTACACTCTTGGCTATACAGCTGCCAATTTGACTGTTACACCCAAACCAATCACAGTAACAGCAGAAAGCAAGACAAAGGTTTATGGATCAGCAGATCCTGCACTAACCTGGACAATACCAGCAGGCAGTTTAGCCTATGAAGACACAATAGCAAGTGTATTCAGTGGAAACCTGACAAGATCTGCCGGAAACACGGTAGGCAGTTATGCCATAAATCAGGGCAGCTTAGCAGCAAACAGTAATTACACTCTTGGCTATACCGCTGCCAATTTGACTGTTACACCCAAACCAATCACGGTAACAGCAGAAAGCAAGACAAAGGTTTATGGATCAGCAGATCCAGCACTGACCTGGACAATACCAGCAGGCAGTCTAGCCTATGAAGACACAATAGCAAATGTATTTAGTGGTAGCCTGACAAGAGACGCCGGAAATACAGTAGGCAGCTACACCATAAATCAAGGCAGTTTAACAGCAAACAGTAATTACACTCTTGGCTATACAGCTTCTAATCTGACCGTCCTGCCTAAACCAATCACTGTAACAGCCGCAAATATAAATAAAATATTTGGACAGCAAGACCCCACACTGACCTGGACAATCCCAGCAGGAAGTCTCGCTTATGAAGACACAATAACAAATTCATTTAGTGGTAGTTTGACACGAGAATCTGGAGATATAGTAGGCTTGTATGCCATAAATCAGGGAAGTCTAAAGAGCAGCAAGAATTACTTAGTCAACTTTGAAGCAGGGAACTTCATCATCAGCAGAGAGATAAGACAAAACACGCAAAACACGGTAACAGGAGTAAGAGCAGAAAATGTACTTGAAAGTGTAACTCTGCCAGAAATGGAAGAAGAGGATGTAGATCTTGTCCACGTAGAGCTTGCAGTTGAACAGGTGGAGCAACCGGAACAGGCAAACAAACCATATGTAATTTCTGCCCGGGAAACGCTTTCAGAAGAAAACAGAGTTTTGTTACAGGCCTTTGACATTTCATTGATCAAGACAATCGTCAGAAATGACGGAACATTAACCACCGGCAAAGTAGACAATAGCGAAATAACAGGCGAAATAACAGTATTGCTACCATTGCCGCCGCAATTCGCAAGTTATAATAATCTACAGGTCATATATATAAATGACGAAGGCGAAATAACAGCATTTGAAACAGAAATAGTAGAGAGAGACGGAATACAGTATCTGCAGTTTAAGACAAATCATTTTTCTGTCTATGCAATAGTAGGAGATGCACCCGAAGCATTGCCCAAAACAGGAGAAAGCTCTAATATGCTAAAACTACTATCTCTTGCAGCAGGAATGTTTATCTTAATAAATGTAAAATATAACTACAAAAAGAAAAGTTGCGAACAAGAAAGCTGAGAAAAAATTATCCTGAAAAAGTGAAGCAGGAGACGCTTATTTATTAGAGTCACAAATTTTATGGCGTAAATGCCGCAGTCAATTAAACCCTTGTCTGACAAATATTTCAGACAAGGGTTTTTTCAAGTTCTTTTGCACGATATTCAAGCTTCTCATTCTTTTAGGTTAAATGCATCGTAGGTAATCTATCAGGTGGCAACCTGTTTATTATTGCAAGGTTGTCCGTTATAATAAAAACAAGAAGAGTTTTTGCCTTGATTTAGGAGAGCGCTATGTCAATCAATTATCAAAACAATTCCCAAGAAGATCATGCCAGTACAAACGATACAAGCAAGGATTCAAACATTATAACCAGCGATAGCAAGACTTTTTTTGACAAAGAGATTAAACCGCATCTCAAGCTGTTGATTTTTCGGCAACGTCAAGCGATAGTAGGATTTTTTATATCGGCAGCAGCAGGATTGGTTCTTCTTGCGGCCTTTTTGCAAGATGCAGGAAACGTCTATTCTACTGTAAATGAAATCTGGGACTTTTTGCCACTGATAATCATAATGGCGATTACAATCGTTATGTTTTTAGTGCCATACATGCATCTTTCTGGTTTTAGAAATAAAGCAAAGATAAAAATAATAGAGCAAATTTGCCCAAAAATGAATCTGGATTATACAGAGGATGCTTTATCTTTCCCGGTAAAAAGCTTTGCCCAAGCGGGGCTTTTGCCGTTTTATGAAGATAACAAGGCTAAAATCCAAAATAATTTAACGGGAAAAATAGATGGTATTAGATTTTCGGTAGCAGATGCCAATCTGAGTGAAAGTCGAGGTTCAGACCCACAGAACCAATCAATATCAAGAACTTTTCGCGGATTGCTTTTACGACTGGACTTTCCTGTCAGCCAGAAAGCCACTATTCTTCTGAGTAAAAAAAGAAAGCCGCGATTTCCATTTGGGAGTCCTCAGCTCGATCTAGTTTCAATTAATGATTCCGATATCGAACAAATATATAATGTTTATGCAGATAATCCTGATAAAGTGGCAAAAATACTAAATGCAGAACTGGCAAAAGTCATACTTAAACTTGATTCTCAACTCAGTACTGATGCTAGAACAGAAAAGGGAATTGAAGCAGCACTGGGGAAAAATATATTAATCGCCATACCAACAAAAAAGAGTCTCTTTGAATTTAGCGCTTTCAAATCAGTAGCAGATCCGAAGCATGCAGAAAATATACTTTTTATCCTTAAAATTATTAAAGACATCATCAGTGAAATGAATTTTACTTTTGTGCAGGAAGATTAACTAAAGAGAGGAGCTTCCCGGATGTCTAAAGATAAAAAACATATAAAACTGATTCTAGCGGCTTTTGTTTTGATTTTTGTTATTGCAGCAGTTCTGCTTATTGTTTTTGCTTTGAGAAATTTTGCCGATAAATCAGTGAGTAAAAAAGGATTATGGCCAACTCAAAATTCAATCAAGAAGCCGGTGGAAATGAATTTTTCCGGTGAAGGGATTGTGATTGGTGATTTATTTAAGTATGGAATTTTGGTTGAAATACCTGATAATACTTTCGAAAATAAAACCCAAATAAGGCTGTCAAAACCAGAGCATCAAATACAATATGACGACCTGGCTTTTAGTCCTCTAAGTGATATATATCAAGTGGAGTTTATTGGTGATCAGCAGCGTACAGATGAGCCTGTTACTATTAAACTAAAATTCGATTCAAATAACTTGCTTGACGATCGTGATCTGGGAGGTATATGTGTTGTGCATTATCATGACGATAATGCTTGGACTTACTTTTCGCCAAAAGAAGTGAATCTAATAGAGAGTTATATTGTGATTGAAACATATCATAATTGGCTTTTTGGAGCAGCTGAGCTGACTCAAACACAAAGAATTGATAACTATCTTGATCAGCGTAGTCGTCAGCAGTGGGCAATGGAAAAGCTAGGATCAGAAATCAGGAAGGATATTGCAACTGATCTGAATGCTGTTGTTGAGCCGATGGTCAAATCTCTACTTATCGATGGCTTTGGTAGCAATGACCAAAAATTAATATACGAAATAACGGAAGATGTCATCAAAATGGTTATTGGCAATAAAAAATATGGCGACGTCATAGTCAGTTTATATGAAAAAGATTTGGTTGCACTCAGTAGTAATATTTGTAAACATGCAGGTGAGGTTATTGCCAATCACGTCAAATCGGGTGTTCTGAAAACAACTACTGGACTTACCGGAACTGCCGCTAGTGCGGCAGGGGCATTATCAGCAGGAGATGTTGACGGAGCACTTGCATATTTGGCTGACTATTCGAGTGATCATATACTGAATAATGCGTTATCAATTCCTTTGAAAGCAATAAGCAGAGAAATTGATTACTGGAAAAACAATGAAATTGAAAAGGCATACTTAGCATATCGTGACGGCGGCTCGGGTAATCTTTTCTGGGGATACAACAATGAAAAGAATGATTTTGAGGATCTTTGGCAACAGATGAGAGCTTTGCGCAGGCAGGTCATAATTGAATATGATAGTGATGAAGTAAAAGCAAAGGCAGCTATAAAAGCTACTTTTGATAAGAGGATTTCTCAGGAGAGGGAGCTTGCAACTATTCGTAAACAACAAGCTGATCTGATAAATATTTTTCTTGATGAGGATGATAGAATTCCAGAACTCAACTACAATCTTATGATGCGGCATAAAAGTACGGAAGAGAGCATGGAACAATTTTTTGATAGACTTTTTTTATACACTCAGGAAGCACTTATCCATACTGGACGGGAACATATAAGTATGGATCGATATTTTACGCCTGAGCATCAAAGAGATGATAAAACAATACATGTAGATACACTTAAACAGTTGCTAGACATTCGTTTATCCAGCAGTGGAGATGATGACTGGTATAATCAGCAGCTTATGCTCAGGGGACTTGTGCCACCAGATGATCGATTTAGTATCAGATTTGAAGGCGAACGAGAAGTGACTTTGTTGCTTGAGTCAGGACAGACACAGATCACGCATTCATTTAATGCACAAGCTGAACCTGCTGGGTTGTACAAGTTTGTCTGGGATTTCGGAGACGGAAGGCGCATAAGTACTAATCCTGAGCAAGAGGATTTAGTCCTTTCAGGAGGGAGATATACATATAGGAATTTGACAGAAAACACAGTTTTTTATGCAGAGGTCAAGTTGGTAAACCAGCAATATGAAGATGTGATTTTGGCAAGCGACCGTATCACTATTCGCATTCTGATTTCAGATCAGGAAACTCAACCTGTTGAAGAAACAAAAGAACCAACACAAGAACCGACAGAAAACCCTGAAAATATAGAGCAGCCAGATAAAAGTCAAAGTATCAGTGGCATATATGCTGGAACATATAATGGCAAAGCGGTATCTCTATCCGTTGATGATAAAGGAAATGTAACAGGCGAATGGCTACAAGATTTTGGACACTACAGTAATGGATATGATATATCGGGAAACATAGCAGACAATTTCGTAACCATTGATCATACACATACGCTTTATTTTGAAACTGGAGAACCTATTGTTCAAGAAAGTACTCGCACCCATAATGTAAGTATCAGGAAAAATGCCGAAGGGGAGAATATACTTATACTATCAATGTCATGGGAAAGTCTGTCTCTAGTTCAAAAATGAAAAATATGTACAAGAACATCAAATCAATCGTTCAATTATCAAAATATGTCTGTTTTTACGGGAAAAACCTTCATCTCCAGAAATGATAATCCGACCATGACCACGCAAAGAAATCGTCATTCCCAGACGAATTTCTCTATCCGGACGAGTCTCCTCCAACCAGTCTACCATCACCTGTCCACTGCGAATATAATCCGCCATTTGTGTACGTGATGTTCCAAAACCGCCTGCCGCAACTTTATCAAGACGAAGTGATGCTGCAGTGATTTTAATCTGCTCGCTGTTTCTGACAGGCGGCTCAATATCTTGCAGATTAAAACGATTTATAACAGCTGAATAAGATCCTATTTTCAAAAGATTATTCTCAATAAAATCCATGATAGAAGACAAGCAAACAACAACCGCAGAGCTATCTTTTACCATAATATCCCCTATTTGGCTTCGGCGAAAACCCAAACCAAGAAGGCTGCCAAGAAAATCACGATGAGTCAATGACGCAGCTTTAGCAGTTGCTTTCAACTCTAATGCACCTACAATTTCAGCAATTTCCGAAGGTTCAAGAGCCTGTCCGCTCTTATAATCCGGCAAAAGAAAGCAGATCTGCCGCTCCGCATCCTCAAAGCCACCATAAAAAGAATGCTCAACTTTATTCTTACGCAGCCAGACCTGTGCCGCTGCCCTCTCCGGTGGCGCCAGAAACTCCGAAAAAGTGATAAATCCCTGCCTATCAGCCTGATCAGCCAAATCACTTATCCGACTAATAACCTCGCGCATCTCCCTTGTCTGAAAAGAATGATCCATTATTACTACTCTCCATTATTGCCAACTTGAAAAATATTAAAATAATTCAAAAATCAATTATATATCATGTATTAGATGCGGTCTATTATTTGAGAGCGACTGAACTGTAACTATAAAATAATAAAGTAACTATAGTTAAAATAAGATCAAAGTAAATAAGCACAGGAAAACAGCAGTCCTTAATGCTGTAATAGCTGCTCCAAGATTAGCAGAAGGGACACATGTGTCAGACAAGGCTCGTATTCAGATTAGGCTAGGATGTAGTGATAACAGTAGTTTTAAGCTTTTTTGTTATTTTATCAGAGTGTCCCTGATCTTCTTTTTCCAGACTGCTTTGATGCTAATAGGTAAGATACCAAAAAATATAATTGGCACTATCTATTTGTAACCATAGATATTAAGTCGATAAATTTGTTGTTAAATAAAATGACCTTTTTGTGAAAAATCCAGAAAATTTCGAAGCCTCATAAAATTTTTGAAATTCAAATAAAAACAAATTGTATTAAAGTTTTCCTTGAAGTGTTCGTATAATAATATGAATTAGTTTCGTTAAGATACATTATCATAAACAATAAATTGATACTTGATCTGTGTATCTTAATGAATATATATGCAAAGTGCAGAGTAAGGGGGGGAATATATTTTGCGATAACTAATTCATTAAGAGACGAACATAAAATTTTATGACAAGAAAAGTGAGGAATTAGTAATGTTCAAAAAGACAAAGATATTTGTAGCTTTTATTCTTGGGGTAAGTATGTTGATTTCATCTTTGTTGCCAGTTTCTATATTGGCAGACGATAATGCTCCAATAACACAGGAAATAGATATATCTATAACGGTAGATGAAGATAGAAATTGGATACTTCAGGCTGAATCAAAAGAACAGTTTGATGCAATTTATGCTATCAATATTTATCTTAGTGAAGATCATTTAGATCAATATTATTATATAGATCATGAATATGAAGAAACCGGAGTTATAGTAGACGAAAATAATTTGCAAATTATTTTTACGCCACAAAGCGGCATTCAAGTTAACGCAAATCTGGATAAAGGAACTTATAGAATATTTTTAAGGATTAAAGAAGAATACACAGGAGCAGAACAGGAGACGCTATGGTTTTTGAAAGAAGATTTAGAAATAACATATGAACTTCTTGAAGCTCCTGCACTTAAGCGATATGAACAAAAACAAAATGATTCTCCCTATTATGATGGAAGCGTACACTTGTTTTTTGATGAAGATCATGAAAATATTCAAAATTATATTATGAACGCAGACTCGTTATTGGCTGAATTCTATCAAGATGGTGAAGTAGTCAACATTGAATACTTAAATAAAGAATACTCTCATTTTCAGGGTGATTTTAAATACAGTATTTATATGTCAGCACAAACAATTGGTCAGATGAGATTGCCTTCAGGTAATTATGAAGTAAAAATAATCAACCAAGGATATAAACCTGTTTGTTTTGATATGACTTTAGATAGAGGCTATAGTGAGTCTGGAAGCTTGTCTATACAAGATTTAGGCAACGGTGGTTTGAAAATTATTTCAGATGAGCAAGAAGTTGTAGACTCAATATATGCGATAAATTTTCATGCAGAAACAGCTAATTACTACCTTCATATAGATAGTAAAAACATAATTAACAGTAATAATGTTATTGAATATAAAAATCGTCTCAGACAGATGGACATTACTGCAGGGGAATATGAAATTTTTGTTTATACTACTTTCTTCGGCACTTTTTATATAGATGAAACTTTTACATATACAGAACCTTCAGCAAAAACTGTGCCTGCAGATATTCAAATAGAATATGATGAAAAACAGCAGATAATTTCTATAGCAAGCGACGATGAAGAATTTATTAAGTACTTAAACGTTGCTGTGCTAACAGATGAGAATGGTATCGAAACAGAGCTGCATCTTTATAATTTAGATCCAGTAAGGAATCCTTATACAACTTTCAGATCCTTTATTTTTGAGAATAAAATCAAATCAGGAGAATATCAAATTAAAGTTAAATCTGGAGGGTATGAAAGTTATACAGGTACAATAGAGATCACCAATGGTTACCTGGAAATAGATCCTTCTGAGGTAATTTTTGAAGAAAATGAAGACGGGGATCTTGTGGTTTATCTCGATAATGAAAAAAATGCAGAAGACTTTGTTAACGCTGTAAGAAATATATATACTTTAATCGATGGTAATTATACTCTTTTAACATATTTTTACGAACAAATAATAATAGATAATAAAATAATTCTTCCATATAATCTTGTGAGAAGAGTTCTTCCAGATACAGGCGAATATGATTATCAGATAGTATCAAATAGACATGAAAATATTGAAGGATCATTTGAAATAAACAAAGAATTGATTTTAAAAGAAGCTGAAGTAACGACAAGTGTTAATACTGACGACTTCAAAATTGAATTTTATTCAGATGATAAAGATTTTCTCATGAATATGAAACAAGTAATTATGCACTATAATGGAGAAGATCTGCCTCTAGATTTTCAAAGAGTTTATACTTTTGATGAAGAAAATGATAATTACTATTTAGAATATGTATATATTGCAAATAGCAATCTTATAAAAAACAGTTTTGCCTTTGGAGATCAGCTTGATCTGACTATCTCGGCATATTTTTACCAAGATGTATCGTTAAGTGTTTCAGATTTGCAATTAGGAATGCCGACAATTCCAGACAATATAATTGTCGAACAGCAAGATAACGGGGATTTATATATTAAAATAGACAGTATAACAGATTATATTGCTGGTTTTAAGGAAGTACACATTATAGATAAAATTAATAATTATAAATACTATATAAATTCTGTAGATCTGTCTTCTGGCGAGGCGACAATTAGCTATAAAGATTTAGTGAACAGCATTTGGTATTATATTCCTTCTATCTATTCTGTAGTGCTTAGTACAGATAAATATGACTATTCAGGGTTAGAGATAAAAACAGGAATCCCTTTGAGTTTTGATTACTGGACATATCCAAGTGATATTAAACTAACTCAAATTGGTAGCAATATAAAGATAAGTACATCGTCAGAAGACTTCTTGAACAGTATAATTCAAATAAAACTAGAAGATGTAAAAACCCAAAAAGCATATTATAGTATAGCCGCAGATAGGCGTCACATGAAAGATGGATTTGTAAGTATAGATTTAGAGAGCTTTTGGGATGGTGAACCGCTTATTATAGCACCAGGACACTATAATATAAGTTTGTCTGTTTACGGTTTTGGTGGATCATCAGAACATAAAAACTTCTATATAGGAGAACAAAGAATTATTGAAGAAAAACCAGTAGAGGAAAAAAACACAAAACCTAAAAACCCAGAAACAGAAAATAAAAATCAGCCTGAAGTTCCCGTTCAAAAAGAAGTAAAACCTTCCCAGCCTACAACAAATAAAGGTGCAACTTTAATAACTACACCTTACAAAAGCACAAAAACTGAATATAGCAGACCAGAAATTGAAATCTCTGAAACGGAGGAAATTTTACCAGTAGACCATGATAAATCAATACCTGAAATTATTGCAAAAATGGATAAGTCAGTGTATTCTGAGCCGGTAAAACTCTCTGTTAAAATACTTGACACAACAACAGAAGAAGGGAAAAAAATAGCAGAAACAATAGAAAAAACCATCAATCGTGTATTAGAAGACGCAGTAAAGAATAATAACGGAATAACAAAAGCAGGAAAAATTGAGAAGATATTATTACTTGATCTAGATCTTTTAACAATAGCAGGAAACCAGTCGGTACAGCCGATAGATGGAAAAGTAACCATTTCAATACCTCTTCCAGATGATTATGATCCGGCAAAAACTGTAATTGCCCATATGAAAGCAAATGGAACCGTAGAAATTTTAGAAACGGTCATAAAAGATGGATGGATAACCTTTACAGCCGATAGTTTTTCTCCATATGCAATTTTGCAACTAGATATACCTGTAGCAGAAGCAGGAATAGCATCGGCAGTAGAAACTATTAAGACAAACCCTATAGAAATGACAAAAGCAGGTGAAAACTCTAAAACTGCTCAGATGTACATAATTATTTTAGTTATAACAATGGCTGCGATAATAACAACGCGATCAGCTATAGTAAAAAGACAAAAGACATAAAAACAGCCTAATAAACACTGTTCTTACACTGGATAATACCTATAATGATAAACACTAAAAGAAGCCTGGAAACAGGCTTCTTTTAGTGTTGCAAACAAGATAAATAAAATCAATTCAATACAGATATGAATTTAATTCTTAAAACCATTAGCAATATAAAGCAAAAAATCCAGCCGCAACAATAGTTTTAGTCAAATAGGAAGAAAGTCCGGAAAAAATTTGTTATGCAGTATGTAGATTGGAGTAATTACTCGAAAAATTCGATGAGTTGAAGTCTTCTGAATATGTTACAATACCAGAAAATGCCGAAGAGTGCCGAAGAGTGCCGAAGAGTGCCGAAGATTAAATAAAAGGAGGCCTAAAATGAGTTTATTGAATGCTATTCAAAGTGGTGAAGGGAAAAATGTTGAATTTAAAGAAGAACTACCTGGTAATCAAGCAATTGCAAAAACAGTAATTGCTTTTTCTAACACAGCAGGAGGCAAGCTCATTATTGGCGTCAGTGATCAAGGCAATGTGACTGGACTTAAGTCAGATGTAGACATTTTCGAAATGCAGGATAAGGTTGCATCCGTTATTTATGACAATTGTTACCCGAATGTTCTTCCAGATATTTACACAACAACAATAGACAATAAAGTGCTTTTAGTGATTGAAGTATATAGAGGTAATCTACTCCCATACTATTTAAAGAAGTATGGAAAGAGTGAAGGTACCTATATCCGCATCGGTGCTACCAATCGAAAAGCCAGTTATGAAAACATTCTTGAGCTCGAAAGGCAACGGATGAACTTGAGCTATGATCAAGAAGCCAATAGAGAAGTTGATTTTGATGCTTTGGATCTTTCGCCGATATTAGATCGCTTCACTAAAGTAAATAAATCATTAGACAAGTCGGCTATGAAAAACCTTAAATTGGTGATTGAAGAGAATGGTATCTTATATCCATCAAATGGTCTACTGATTTTACTTGGCAAGTTTGAACACGTTAGAATGAAATGCAGTCGATTTAAAGGAACCACAATGGATGTATTTTTGGATAGAAAAGAATATGATGGTGATTTATTAACACAGCTTGAAAATACAGAGAACTTTATTAAAAATCACATTCGCTTAGGTAGCCAAATCAAAGGTCTACAACGGGAAGATCAGTATGAACTCCCCATAGAGGCTATAAGGGAGAGTCTGGTTAATGCAGTAGTGCATCGAGATTACTCAAATGATGGCCGAGATATCAAAGTTGGTATCTATGATGATATAGTTAACATTGTTTCTCCGGGGGCTTTCCCTAGCACGATTACACAAGCAGATCTTCTTGAAGGAAGGTCAGAAATTCGAAATAAAGTGATTGCCAGAATTTTTAAAGAACTGAACTATATCGAGCAGTGGGGCAGCGGTATTCGAAGAATAAAATCAAGCTGTAAAGCAAGAGGTTTGAAAGAACCAGAGATTTTAGAGAAAGGCGATTTTGTAGATGTAAGCTTGTATAGGGAAGCAATAGATGCCGTTGAGGCAATTAATGATATTCCGGCGTTATCACATCAAGAAGAAAAGGTTATTGAATATCTGAAGGCAAATGAGAACCATATTACAACAAAAGAGGCAGAATTAGTTCTGAATGTCGCTGAAAGACGTGCAAGAGAGATTTTGAAAGATATGGTAAGTAAAGAGATTCTTGAGAGAGTGGGTAGAACGACAAATACGCATTATAGCATTAAGGACAAAGATGTTAAATAATCAAAAGAATTTGCTTTGATAGAATTAATTATCGTGATAGCAATACTAGGAATTATTGCTGTAATAGCTGCTCCAAGATTAGCAGAAGGGACACTCAAATAAAATAATTTAAACGCTGGTAAAAACCTAATATCAGTCTTTCCCAAAGATTTGAGAATAAAAGGTGTCTGACACATGTGTCAGACATTATTTAAAGCCCAATTGCTGAAATTCGTTGCCCTAGAGGCGGTTTCAGAGATACAAGAAAAAACCTTGATTGACACATGTGTCAGACAAGGGTCGTATTCAGATTAGACTATGATGTATTGATAACAGTAGTTTTAAGCTTTTTTGTTATTTTATCAGAGTGTCCCGGCTTCGGCAGCAGCAGCTTTTCCAAGCCAGAGATCTGCTAATATCTCTATATTTATTTCCCCTTTAACATTAAACATCACGTGCCCGCTTTTGTACCAAAACAGGAACCGGTTCCAATAACTGTAATTGCCAAAAGATATTATTGAAAAAAATTTTCAAAGCAAGAAAGCTTTTTCTTTTGGTGATTTTGCCATATAAAATAATGTTTGTATTATGTTTTATGCACAATATAATAAATCATCGCAAAAAAATGCTTGACAACAGCTCTTTTCTGTCTTAAGCTCTACTCAAATAAAGAAACCGGTTCCATGAGCGTTGTAGTTCGCACAAGCAATATGATTCGCATCAATGGAGCGACCATTATGGTTCGCACAAGCAACATGATTCGAATCAATGGAGCGACCATTATGGCTCACATAAACAATATAACCGGCACAAGAAATACAATCACTATACCAATGGAGAGGAGGGAGATCTTTTGAGAGTTACAATCACAGATATTGCTACTGAGGCTAAAGTGTCTAAAGCAACAGTATCGCGTGTTCTTAATGATTCAGGGTCGGTTGATCCACAAACGAGAGAACGTGTTTTGGCTGTTATTCAAAAAAGAAAGTATTCTCCTTCTGCTACAGCTAGGAGTTTGTCAAAAAGAACCTCTTCTGCTATCGGTATAATTGTTCCTGAGATTAGCAACCCTTTTTTTGGAGAACTTCTTAAAGGAGCCAGTGAAATTATCGATGCGAATAATCTTACTATGATTTGTTGCAATTCGGATGATTCTCCTGAGAAGGATAAGAAAGCTTTGAACATGCTAAAAGACCAACGGATCAGAGGTCTTATCTATACAGCAGCAGTTGATTATAGTTCGCAAGAAGAAAGAAATTTCCTGACTAATATAATCAAGGAACTTCATGCTCCGACTGTTTTAGTCGATAGAGAAATAGATTATTTAAATGTAGATGGAGTCTACTTTGATGATTTTAAAAGCGCATACGACGCTACCATGGCTTTTATAAAAGCAGGGCATAGGAAAATAGGTTTGCTTAACGCTCTGCCGGACAGGGTTTTGCCAAGAACAAGACAGTCTGGTTATCTACAAGCTCTCAAGGATGCAGGAATAAAAGTAAATCCCGAATATATTTTTGATGGTGAATATGATAAGAAGAAGTCATATGAGATTACAAAAAAATGCCTGCAGATGCCTGATGCACCGACTGCAATGCTTACATGTAACAACTTTACCAGTATGGGTTTTTTGAAGGCTTTGTATGAGGAGGGTAAATCCATACCTAAAGATATATCCTGCATAGGTTTTGACAAAATAGAAGCTCTCGACATAATGTCTATAAACTTCAACTACATTTATAGAGACGCTTTTATAGTTGGCAAAAAAGCAATGGAATTATTAATTAAGCGAATGGCTTTTCCTGACAAAGCACCGGAAAAAGTAATAGTAGAATCTCCGATGCGAATAAAAGAGCTTTAGAATGACAGAAAAGACAGAATAGCAAAATTCATAGTTTTATCAAAATGCATATTAGTAGTTACATCGAAACAGGTATACTCGACCAAAGTAAAAGCAAAACAGGGAAAAGAATTTTTTTGATCTCTATGGAACCGGTTACAAAAATAAATAGTACAAAGAAGCAAAAACAAAAATAGGAAGCTTTTTTATTTCCCATTCATGGAACCGGTTCCACGAACAAAGACAGCAAAAACACCGAAGTCCACACGAAGCCAACAAAGACAGCCAAAACACCGAAGCCCGCCAAAACAACACAGAACAACACAAAGCCCAACACAGAACAACATAGAAGCGAAATAAGAACTTAGGAGGTATATTGTGGAAACAGAATTAAAACTAGTAATAGGTTGCGATCTTGCTGCTTATGATTTCAAAGAAGAGATACTCGCTATTATGCGTGGCAGAGGCTATACCATAGACGATTTTGGATGTTTTTCTTCCAAAGAAGGACTATATGCTATTTCTGCTAAAAAAGTTGCTGACGCGGTAGCTGCTGGCAAATATGATTACGGATTACTTTTTTGTGGTACAGGTCAGGGAATGGCAATGGCTGCGAACAAAGTTAAGGGAATCAGAGCTACTTTATGCTATGACATTTTCCCGGCTGTGATGAGTAAAGAACATAATAATGGCAATATTCTTTGCACTGGGGCATGGATGATTGATGTTCCTCAAGCAATACGCATGATTGAAGCTTGGTTATTTGCAAAATATGCCGGTAATCATGATGACGGTCTGGGTCTGATTTCAGACTATGAGCAAATTACATCTGAACCATAATCATAAGAAAAATAAAAGAATCACGCGAGGAGAAACGAAATGAATCAGAGAATTAACGAAATTTCCAGTGTTGTCTTAGCGGAATTGAATCAGGTTTTTAATCTTGTCAATGATTCAACCGTGAGAGAACTACTGGAACTGATCAAGAGCAAAGAGAACATATTTGTGCTTGGAGCGGGACGAGAAGGTCTTTCTGCTAGGACTTTTGCAATGAGGCTAATGCATCTTGGCAAAAACGTTCACTGGATCTGGGACGATACTACACCTGCTATTGGAAAGGAGGATTTGTTGATCTGTGCTTGTGGATCTGCTGATGTAGGTCATGAGAATCACATCTGCCAAATGGCTAAAAACAGCGAAGCGACAATTGCTTTAATAACCGCTTCTAATGAAGGCTATATTCTTAAGCTTGCAGACACCATCGTAAATATACCAGCAGAAGCTTATAAGGCAAAAGGTGATTTCGTTAAGTCGCAGCAATTAATGGGGAATCTGTTTGAACAGACTCTTTTCATTCTATTTGATGTGCTGATTATGATGCTGAGAGAAGAGATGCAGATAACAAGACAGGAAATGGTAAGTCGTCACAGAAATGTAGAGTAAATATAGTTTCCAGAAAAGCTGATTGTTAATTGCAACAAGCTTTTCAAGACAAAAATTTCAACCAACTAAAAAAACAACCCAACTAAAAAACCAACCCAACTAAAAAACCAAGGAGACAAGTATTTAAGTCGAAGTTTGAAAGGAGTACAAAATCATGAAATCTATGAAGATGAAAAAATTTGTAACATTTATTCTGGTGCTGGCTATGCTGATTTCAGTTGCCGCTTGCGGTTCTACCGGAGATACAACAGCAGGTACTACAGCGGATTCCAATTCAACAACAGCAGATAATTCAGGTGATGATTCTACAACCCCTGCTGGTGGAGATGATTCGTCAGACTTATTTGACCCAGCTAATTTCAAATCTGATAAAGATGAGTCCGAATGGACAATAGCGGTTGTTACTAAAGATAATACTGCCGCCTGGTTTGCCAGAATGGAAGAGGGCGTTCTTCAGTATAAAGAAGAAACCAGTCTAAATGTTATTCAAAGAGGTCCGGCAACTGGTGATGCTGCTTCGCAGGTACAGGTTGTAGAAGATTTGTTGGCTCAGGGCGTTGATGCTCTTTGTGTTGTACCTATAGATCCGGCTGCTTTGGAACCTACTTTGCAGGCTGCTATGGAAAGAGGAATTGTTGTTGTAACACATGAAGCATCAACACAGGAAAATACTCTTTTTAACATCGAAGCTTTCACAGCTGATCAGTTTGGTGCAGCTTTGATGGATGCTCTTGCTGCCGAAATGAACGAAGAAGGCGTATACACAACAATGGTTGGTTATGCTACATCAGCTTCGCATATGGACTGGATGAATGCGGCAGTAGCTCATCAGAAAGAAGCATATCCAAATATGACCTTGCTTAATGACCAGAATCCTGGTGCCGAATCAGAAGAGAGTCGTGATGTTTCATATGAACGTGCCAAAGAACTTTATAAAGCAAATCCTGATTTAGCAGGTGTTTTAGGCGCAGCATCTACTGATGCACCTGGTCTTGCTAGAGCTGCCGAGGAGCTTGGCATCGAAGATAGAGTTGCAATAGTAGGAACCGGTACACCTAATGAATTGAGCACATATATCTCTAATGGTTCAATCAGAGCGATTAAACTTTGGGATCCAGCTGCAGCAGGATACGCAATGTGTGAATTAGCGGTAAAAATTCTCAGAGGAGAATCAGTAGGTGATGGTGTTGATCTAGGTATTGAAGGCTGGACAAAGATGAATATAGTTGCTGGTACAACTAATCAGCTGACCGGTTCAGGCGATCTTACTATTAATGCAGAAAATCTGGACGAATACGATTTCTGATAAATCTGAAACTGAAAAGATAATATAAGAGATTCCGCTCATCTTATTTTTCACCAGATTGATGAGATGGGCGATTCTCTTCTATCTCAGGCAACAGACCAATGAGATGGGCGATTCTTTTTCATCTTAGAGAAAATCAGGAAGAAAGGCAGGAGAAAATGGATAATATTCTTTCTGTAAGTAATATAAAAAAATCTTTTGGCGGTGTTCGTGCTTTAAAAGGTGTTGATCTTCAGATTAAAAGAGGAGAAACGCATTGTCTGGCAGGAGAGAACGGTTGTGGTAAATCTACACTGATAAAAGTTATATCCGGATTTTATAAGCCTGATGCTGGCGAAGTAGAGCTTGATGGAGTTAAATATTCATCGCTTACACCACCTGAAGCGATCAAAGCAGGTGTGCAGGTTATTTATCAGGATTTCTCAATTTTCCCCAATATGACTGTTCTGGAAAATCTGGCATTAAATCAGGTGATCGCAAACAAGAAAAAAATAGTCAACAGAAAAGAATTTAAAAGGATTGCTGCCGAGGCTGTAAGTAAAATCAATTTTGACGTTGATCTGGATGCTTTGGTAGAAACTCTGCCTGTGGCAGATAAACAGCTGATCGCAATTTCAAGAGCTCTTCTTGATAATGCCCGGCTGATAATTATGGACGAACCAACTACTGCTCTGACCAGAAAAGAAGTTAATCGACTTTTTTCCATAATCAATGATCTCAAAGCAAATGGAGTTACCATTTTATTTGTTTCACATAAGCTGGACGAGGTTTTTGAAATATCTGACAGCATTACAATTCTGAGAAATGGTGAAAATGTAATATCTTGTCCTGTAGCAGAAATGAACGAGAAAAAATTCACTTATCATATGACAGGAAGAGAATTTCCGGAAAATAACACTACCAAACAAATCAACTTAGGAGAAACCGTTCTGGAAGTAGATAATTTATGTGCTCCGGGATTTAGAGATATAAGTTTCAAATTGCAAAAAGGAGAAATCCTTGGTATTACAGGTCAATTAGGATCTGGTAGAACTGAACTTGCAATGAGTCTTTTTGGCATGCTTAAACCTACTGACGGCAAAATAAAAGTTAAAGGTCAACAGGTAGAAATAAAAAATCCGGTAAAAGCTCAGAAATTAGGGATTGCACTTGTGCCGGAGGATAGATTGACTGAGGGCTTATTCCTGCCGCAATCAATCATGCGTAATATCACAGTTACAAAGCTGGCAGACTTTTCAAAAAAAAGCGGCAGCCTTGATTATAAGAAGCTGGAAGATGAATCAGCCAGGTGGATTAAGGAAATATCAATTGCGACAAAAGACGATTCATTACCGGTGCAGACTCTCTCTGGCGGCAATCAGCAGAAGGTTGTTCTTGCCAGATGGCTGGCAACCATGCCGGAAATACTGATACTTAACGGACCGACTGTAGGTGTGGACATTGGTGCAAAATACGATATTCATGCTTTGCTGCGGGTGCTGGCTGAATCGGGAAAAGCAATCATAATAGTGTCCGATGATTCATCTGAAATTATCTCCACCTGTAATCGTGCCCTGGTTATGCAAGGCGGACAGATAACAGGGGAAATGTCAAACAATGATCTTAGCCAGCAAAATCTGGCTGAAGCATCGATGTAAGCTGCCGGGGGTGAAGAAGAATGAATAAACTACTCAAAAGAGCTTTTAAGCAAACAGAATTTTATGTTCTGATAATAATTATCGCACTTAGCATTTTCATACAAATACGATCAGGGCAGTTTTTCACCAACAATAATATTGTTGATCTGCTGCGCTCAATGATCGTGCCTTCGATGTATGCCATCAGTGCTTTTCTGGCATTTATCAGCACAGGGCCGGATGTATCATTCCCGATGATCGCAGCATTAAGCAGTTACGGAGCAACAACTGTCGCTTTAAACAGTGGCTATAGCGGATCGGTATTTTGGCTTTTCCTCCTTGCCGGAGTTTTTGGTCTGTTTATGGGGGCACTTAATGGCTTTATCATAGTTAGATATAAATTTCCCAGTCTGATAGTAACTTTAGGAACATCTTCCATTTTCAGCGGTATTCTTCTTGGCGTATTCGGTGCAAAAAGAATGGAACTGCCAGCTGTCATGGAAAATTTTGGCAAATCATCGTTATTTACCGTGAAAAACGCACAAACAGGACTTGGATCAAATATGCCTGTTACTTTCCTTATTCTAATTGGCTTATATATAGTCGCCTATCTGATACTTAATTTCACTGTGGTAGGAAGAGGCGTTTTTGCCATAGGTGGAGATGAAATATCAGCAGAAAGAGCTGGTTTTTCGGTAAAAGCAATCAGATTCGGAGTTTTTTGTGCCAGTGGCATCGTTGCTGCCATAGCAGGAATGACATATACCACTATGACCCAGTTCTATCTGCCTACAGAATTTTCCGGTGCTGAAATGACAGTAATCGCAGCTATTATTCTTGGAGGTACAAGAATGAACGGCGGTGTAGGCACACTCCGCGGAGCATTGCTTGGCACTTTTCTCATAGTAATGGTTACAAACAGCCTGCTTCTGATAGGTATACCAGTTTACTGGCAGCGGGTTTTTACCGGCATAATAATTATTGTTGGAACGGGTATCTCTGTTATGCAAAGCAATCGCAGTAAACGCCAAGGGCAAAAGAAGGGGGTTGTAAAAGCATGAACAGCCAGAGATCAATTCTCAAAAAAATAGACGGCAATCTGATAAGACTTTTGCTGACATTGTTCTTAATAGTGATAGTCGCATCAAGCGTAAAACCTGATAATTTCCCGACTTCTGCCAATATTCAGTCAATTATGAAGCAGCTTGTAGAATATGGACTATTATCACTTGGTGTAGGTGTAGCAATGATCTCCGGAGGAATAGATTTATCCACCGTCTACATTGCCAATCTTAGCGGTATCGTATCAGCGACTTTCATGAAAGCAATGATACTGCCTGGTATATCACCAGCTCAAGAAACAACATATATATTTATCTCGGTACTGATAGCTTTTGCCGTGGGTATAACATGTGGATTTTTCAACGGTCTTCTGATCGCTCAGTTTAATATCCCGCCTATGCTGGCAACACTGGGAACCTTCCAGCTTTACATGGGAATCGGAGTAGTAGTATCCAAAGGAACAACCATCAGCAGACTACCGACATCTTTCTCCAATATTGGTAATATGCAGCTTTTCGGATTTGTACCACTTGCTTTTATCATATTTATTCTGGTAGCAATAGTCTTAACTTTGCTGATGAACAAAACAAAATTTGGTATTAGGACATATCTTGTAGGAACAAATCCCAAAGCCGCCGAATACGCAGGCATAAACAGGAAGATGATTCTGATAAAAGTCTATATTATCTCAGGAATACTATCTTCAATAGCAGGTCTCATCAGTCTTGCCAGAATCAATTCGGCAAAAGCAGACTTCGGCTCAAGCTATACCATGACCAGTATCTTGATCGCAGTTCTTGGTGGCATAAATCCAGATGGAGGATCCGGCTCAGTTTCAGGAATAGCCGTATCTGTAATCATACTGCAAGTGCTATCCTCCTTCTTAAACATGTTCCCCAATATAAGTAATTATTATCGCGACCTGATCTGGGGCGTTGCCCTGATTGGTGTGCTCGTACTAAACCATTATCTCAACAAGAAAAAATCTAGAAAAATGTGAGGAATACAAATGAAACACGGAATTTATTATGCCTACTGGGAAAAAGAGTGGCAGGCAGATTATCTTTACTATATTAAAAAGGCCGCAAAATTAGGCTTTGACATCATGGAAATATCAGCAGCTCCACTTACAAATTACAGTACAGAACAGATAAAAGAATTAAAAAAATGCGCAGAAGACAACAATATTACTTTAACCTGCGGTTATGGACCCAAAGAAGATCAGAACATAGCATCACCAGATCAGGCGATCAGAAAAAACGCGGAGAAATTTTTTACCAACTTATTGCAAATCATGGAAAAAGGCGGCATCAAGTTGATAGGCGGAGGTCTGTACTCATACTGGCCGGTTGACTACAGCAAGCCGCTAAACAAAATAGAAGACTGGCAAAGAAGTGTCGAAGGCGTTGCCAAAGTTGCTAAAACAGCAAAAGAATTAGGCATAGAATACTGTCTGGAATCGCTGAACCGATTTGAGGGCTATCTGATAAACACAGCAGCAGAAGCAGTTCAATTTGTAAAAGAAGTAGATAATCCCAATGTGAAAGTTATGCTTGATACCTTCCATATGAACATCGAAGAAGATAGCATAGGCGGAGCAATCAGAACCGCAGGCAAATATCTGGGACATCTACATACCGGCGAATGCAATCGACGTGTACCCGGATTAGGCAGAACCCCCTGGAGAGAAATTGCAGAAGCACTGCATGATATTAACTATCAAGGCGCCGTAGTAATGGAACCTTTTGTCAAAATGGGCGGCGAAGTAGGCAGTGATATCAAGGTATGGCGCGATATTTCAGACAATGCAGATGAAGAGAAAATGGATATAGCAGCTCAAAAAGCTCTGACATTTCAAAGATATATGCTTGATTGAAGCAAAAAGAACTTTATAAACACGGCAAATATTCAATATAGAATCGCTTATTTTATCACAGAAAAAGGCGCAGGAAAAAGAGGAAACAAAGATGTTAAATCAAGATATCTTCAGCAATGCAAAACAAATGTGGACTGCAAATGCAGAGCAAATAGCAGATCTGGCTCACACGATAGATGCACAAACATACAATGATATCTACAAAATGATAGCAAAATGTAAAGGCCGTATTGCAACAATGGGCATGGGCACATCCGGAATCGCAGCCAGGAAAATCGCACACATGCTCTGCGTTGCCAATATACCGTCCTGGTACGTTTCGCCCGGCGACGCCGCACACGGAGCATTTGGCTCAGTCGCCGAAGGCGATGTTCTGATCATGCTCTCCAAAGGCGGAGCAACAGAAGAATTGACAAATCTGCTCGAATCCATAAAAGAAAAGTCAATCAAGCTGATAACGATAACACACAATATCGACTCACCACTAGCAAAAGCAGCAGATATCGTACTACAGCTAAATACGATCGAATCAGACCACAAAAAAATGCTGCCAACCGCCAGCATTCTAGCAATAATATCAATATTTGACGCCATCGCCGACGAACTAACAAAAGGATCGCAATTTTCCGAACGCTTATTTTATCTCAACCATAATCACGGAGCTGTAGGCGCAAAACTAAAGCAAGCAATACAAAAATAAGAAAAATCATTTTTGATTTCAAATTCATCTATTAAAGAGGCGAAGTTTCAGCAAAAAATCTTCGCCTCTTTGCTCGTCTGTCAAAGGGACACTCGGCCGCCGGGGGCTCTTTGATTTGCCACAAGACTGCGGGTTTTTGAGACACTCTTCGTCGATAAAGCGAGTCGATGCGAAACGAAGGGACACTTTTTGCAATAAAGCAAGTGATGCGAAACGAAGGGACACTCAAATAAAATAATTTAAACGCTGGTAAAAGCCTAATATCAGTCTTTCCCAAAGATTTGAGAATAAAAGGTGTCTGACACATGTGTCAGACATTATTTAAAGCCCAACTGCTGAAATTCGTTGCCCTAGAGGCGGCTTCAGAGATTCAAGAAACAACCTTGATTGACACATGTGTCAGATAAGGGTCGTATTCATATTCGGCTAGGATGTAGTGATAACAGTAGTTTTAAGCTTTTTTGTTATTTTATCAGAGTGTCCCGGCATAAAACCATTGGCAATATAAAACAATAAATGATAAAATAATTCTGTTCAAAAGATGAACACTAAAGCAGAAAACTATAAAAGATAGAAATCACAAAGGATCGGAGGGCTTAATGAATACTGATCAGGATAAAACTGCTAAAACAAAAATAAAACAACCAGCGGTAGACAAAGAATACATATTGCTGCAAGAGATTGAATCAAACAGCACCGTTTCCCAGCGCGAACTATCCCAAAAAGCAGGGCTCTCCCTCGGATCGGTAAATCTCCTGCTAAAAAAAATGATTCGCCAGGGATTGGTAAAAATGGAATTAATTCCAGCAAACCGCATAGCCTATATGTTAACACCAGCTGGCATAGCAGAAAAAGCCTTCAAAACAGTCAGATATGTCAAAATACACTATCAGGTAATAGAAGAAACAAAACAACGCATAATTAACAGCCTGGAAAAACTGCATTCACAATATGAAGACATCTATATCCTAAGTCCTGAGGATGAATTAGAAGAAATAATAAAACAAGCAGTTACCGAGTATAAAGCAAAAAAACCGACAGCAACAATAGTTTTAGTCAAACAGGAAGAAAGTCCGGAAAACCTGAAAAATAAGATCAAAGTAAATAAACATAGGAAAACAGCAGTCCTTTCTTTATCTCAAGATATAGTCTATGAAAGACTATGCGAAGAGTACAGAAAATATATAACACCAATAAGTTTGATGGAACTGTTTTAGTGAGTTTGTATTTTAATAGCTTTAACTGCCGGATAGTGCCGGATAGTGCCGGGTAGTGCCGGATAGTGCTGGGTATTTTCAATAACTATTAAGTAGTGCTAAGAAGTTCGATAGATTTTGAAAAATAGCCTCACTCAGATGCTAATTCCATTGAATACGAGGGGGTTAGAAATCAAACTATAAAGGAATCCTTGATAGTTCAAGACGGGCTACATAATGTGAGATGACAAAAAATAGAAAGAACGTAAATTGTGGAGAACGAGTGTTCAAATACAACATTCAATGTGTTGCAGAAAAAAGTCAAGAAATAAATAAGAAATTCATAAATAAGGAAGGATAATCACAAATGTCTGAAAATAAAAAAATCTGGCTTTCTTCGCCACATATGAGTGATGAAGGTTATGAATTGCAGTACATACAAGAAGCTTTCGACACTAACTGGATAGCTCCACTAGGACCAAATGTTGACGAGTTTGAAAAAGAGTTTGCTATAAAAGTTGGTTCAAGAAATGCAGCGGCTTTAACTTCTGGAACTGGAGCTATTCATCTTGCACTTAAGGCTATCGGTGTCGGTGAGGGCGATATTGTTTTTTGTCCAACTCTTACTTTCTCAGCTACCGCCAATCCAATAATCTATGTTAATGCTACTCCTGTATTTATAGATAGTGATTATGAAACCTGGAACATGTCACCAGAAGCACTAGAACAAGCTTTTCAAAAATATGGTAACAAGGTAAAAGCTGTTATAGTTGTTCATTTATATGGATTATCTGCTGATATGGATAAAATCATGGATATTTGTGACAAGTACAAAACCACAGTCATTGAAGATGCTGCTGAATCTTTAGGCACCTATTATAAGGGTAGACACACTGGAACTTTTGGTAAATATGGTGTTTTTTCTTTTAATGGGAACAAGATCATCACTACATCAGGAGGTGGCATGCTTGTTTCTGATGACGAAGAAAAGATCAAAAAAACAAGATTCTGGGCTACTCAATCAAGAGATCCAGCAAGGCACTATCAACACAGTGAATTAGGCTTTAATTATCGTATGAGTAATGTAGTAGCCGGTATTGGCAGAGGACAACTAAAAGTACTAGAGCAGAGAGTAGCTAAAAAGAAATATATCTTTGATTACTATAAGCGAGAGCTAGGCGTGCTAGATGGTATAGATTTTATGCCAATTAATGAATGGAATAAACCAAATTATTGGCTTAGTGTGATAACATTAAAAGGCAATATACGACCTATAAAAATAATGGAAACCTTGGAAGTTGAGAATATAGAATCAAGGCCTGTTTGGAAACCAATGCATATGCAGCCATTTTTTGAAAAGTATGATTATATTGGTGGGGTTGTAAGTAAAAATCTTTTTGAAAATGGTGTGTGTTTACCATCTGATACGAAGATGATGGATGAAGATATTGAAAAGATTTGTGAAATTATAAAATGTTTATGGAAATAAGTGGGAGATATGACGGAGAGAAAAGCTGATAACGAAATAAAAATATCAAAAGGTTTATATAGAATATTTTTCAAACGCCCGATGGACATTTTTTTGTCCTTGCTTGCAATTATTGTTTTTAGTCCTGTTTTAATAACAATTGCAATACTTGTTAAACTGAAACTAGGCAGTCCTATTTTGTTTAAACAGGACAGACCTGGGTTGAACGAAAAAATTTTTACTATGTATAAATTTAGAACAATGGTAGATAAAAGAAATGAGAACGGAGAGTTGCTTCCAGACAATGTTAGGTTAACAAAATTCGGGAAGATACTTAGATCTACTTCTTTAGATGAGCTTCCAGAATTGTTTAATATTATAAAAGGAGATATGAGTATTGTAGGGCCAAGACCGTTGCTTATTCAATATTTGGAACTATACAATAATCATCAAAAGAGAAGGCACACTGTGAGGCCTGGTTTATCTGGTCTTGCTCAAATAAATGGTCGAAATTGTATTAGCTGGGAAGATAGATTCAATCTTGATATTAATTACATTGACAATATAAGTTTTATAGGAGATTGGAAAATTATTTTGATTACTATAAGGAAAGTTTTTATAAAAGACGGGATCAGTTCTGACACCTCAACAACAATGGAGCCATTTAGAGGAAGTAAGCTTAATCAATAGGAAATACTTCTAAAACAGATAAAATCAAAAGCTGCTTGTAATAGCACATTTAAAAGAACAGGAGGAATGCAATCTTGGTAAAATCAAAACTTATAATTGTCGGTGCCAGTGGACATGGTAAAGTGGTTGCTGACATTGCAATAAAAATGAATAAATGGCGAAAAATAGCATTCCTAGATGATGATGAGTCTATAAAAATATTGATGGGATTAGAAGTCATCGGAAAAACTTCTGATGCTTTCAATTATAAGCATGAAGACGTGGTCTTTGTTGCTATAGGGAATAATTATACAAGAGAAAAAATACAAGATAAATTGACGGTTGAAGGTGTTTCCGTAGTTAAACTGATTCATCCTAACGCAATTATTGGTAATAGTGTGGAAATCGGCAATGGAACGGTAGTAATGGCAGGCGCTGTGATTAACAGCGAAAGCAGAATTGGTAAGGGCTGTATCATTAATACAAGTTCCAGTGTAGATCATGACAGCATAATCGAGGACTATGTTCACGTATCTCCCGGCGTTAGAATTGCTGGTGGTGTTTCTGTTGGCGAAAGAACATGGCTAGGAATAGGTAGTGTTGTAAGTAATAATGTAAAAATATGCAGTGATTGCAAAATCGGTGCTGGAGCTGTAGTTGTTAAAGACATTATTGAATCTGGAACATACATAGGTGTTCCGGCAAGGAGAGTAGATAGGTGAGAAAAATCTTGATACTAGCCAATAATGATATCGGATTGTATAAATTCAGAAAAGAATTAATCCAAGAATTACTGAAGAACAATAAAGTGTATATAGCCTTACCTGATGGTGAATTTGTAAAAGAGCTTGTTAGTTTAGGTTGTGAATTTGTAGTTGTAGATATTAGTAGGCGTGGTACAAATCCTATTGTAGATTTTAAATTAATAGTTAAATATAAAAAAATATTGACCAATATTAAACCCTCTTTGGTTTTATCGTATACGATAAAACCAAACGTTTATGGGGGAATAGTGTGTAGATTTACAAAGACCCCGTACATATCAAACATAACTGGGTTAGGATCTGCTTTTTACAGTAGGGGCTTGCTAAGTAACATAACTACTTTTTTATACAAAATTGCTTTAAAAAAAGCAGCTTGTGTTTTTTTTCAAAATAAGGAAAACGCTGAATTTATGAATATAAAAGGAATAATAAAAGGCAAACAAAAAATAATCCCTGGATCAGGGGTTAACTTACAGCATTACAAAGTATTAGATTTTCCCTGCGATGAAACAATAAACTTTTTGTTTATTTCTAGAGTTATGAGACAAAAAGGCATTGAGCAGTATATTGAGGCAGCCATATATATAAAGAAAAAGTATCCAAACACTAAATTTCATGTTATTGGCTTTTGTGAAGAGGCCTATGAAGAAAAATTGAATGCTCTGAATGATAATGGAATAATATTTTATCATGGGCTGCAAAAAGATGTGAGAAAATTTTACAAGTTATCACACTGCACTATTCATCCAACATATTATCCAGAAGGAATGTCTAATGTATTATTAGAGAGTGCAGCTTCTGGAAGGCCTATTATTACAACTAATAGAAGTGGGTGTAGAGAAATTGTAGATGAGGGCATTAATGGATATCTGATTCAACAACAAAATAGTAAAGATCTTATAAAAAAAATAGAGAAATTTTTATCATTAAGTTATGAAGAAAAAAAAAGAATGGGTTTATCTGGCAGAGCAAAAGTAGAGAAGGAGTTTGACAGGAAAATAGTAATTGATACTTATTTAGAAGAAATTAAAAAAGCTGTGAGGTAAGTGTAGATGGAATATAAAAAATTTTTTAAAAATAAATTTTTTAAAAAGCTATTTGTATATGTGTTTTGGTTTCTGCCGGATAAGCATTATTTGAAAATTGCATACTACTTAAAGCTTGGGAAATCATTAAATATAAAAAATCCAAAAACGTTTAATGAAAAAATAAACTGGTTAAAGATGAATGACAGTCAAGTCCAAAAAGTTGGTGTAAATTGTCTTCCGGTATCTGCATGAATCAGGTGACAACATGCAGGTATGCTGCTCGTTCTGCTAACGCTTCTTTTCTTGCTGTTTCTCTCTCATC